>JAOAPW010000433.1 GCA_025463105.1 Candidatus Acidiferrum typicum
CCAACTCCTCAAATACCACCTCATTCAGAAAGGGCCGGCATTCAAACATCCGAGTGAAACATGGCTAAACGCGTCAACGGGTCAATTCACGGTTCGCTACCAGGAGGATGATGGCAAGGAGAAAAATATTAGCGAGCGAGTTCAGCTCCCCGCGGATGTTGCCAACGGCATGGTGACGACTCTGCTGAAGAATGTGCCAGCGAACGCAGAGCAGATCTCGTTGTCCGTGGTGGTCGCTACGCCGAAGCCCCGAACCGTCAAGCTCGCAATTACTTTTCAGGGCGAAGATCCTGTTTTGGTTGGGGGCTCTTCTCGCAAAGCCCGGCACTATCTAGTGAAAGTGGAACTCGGAGGCGTTGCTGGAGTCGTTGCCCCACTGCTGAAGAAGCAGCCTCCTGATACTGACGTCTGGATATTGGCAGGAGACTATCCCGTTTTCGTCCGATCTGTAGGCGTTTTGTATGAAGGCGGACCCATTTGGACGATCGAACAAACCAGCCCGGCGTGGCCGGAAAAATCGTCTGAAAAAAGCGCCACTAAATGAACGGATCTGATCGGATGTTTCGTCAAGAACGTTAATGTGCATGACCGTCATCGCCAGTTGACGCTTGAATCGCCAGAATGCGCGCATTAACCGTCTGCGCTTCCGAATCCTTGCCTTCGTCCCTGTAGACATTGGCAAGGGCCATCATCGTCTGCAACACCGCCCGATTCCGTTCTCCCAAGGCTCTTTCCTGTAGGGCCAGGATGTGCAGGATTACGGGCTCAATGTCTTTCAGGCGGCCTTCCTCACGGTACAAATCCAACAGCAGTCTGAAGCTGAGATGCTCTGCATAGGGTGAATGCTCGGGAAGACGGGCTAAATATTTTTCGTCGATGTCCATCGCGGCCAAATATTCTCTCTCTGCCTGCGCGTTATGGTGCTCCCTTTGAAAAAGCTGGCCCAATAGCTCGGTTTCGGTAACGACGAGCCCACCAAAACGATTCTCCGGACTGGCTTCAATCTTTTCAGCTAACGCAATTCCGCGCGCATAAGTTTCTTCCGCGGACGGATACAGCCCATCCTTTTCAAATCTTTCGGCGACCTTGTTCAGAGCGAGAATTTTTGGTTGGCCGAACTCGCCCTCCGACGACGCTGCCGACAATGTTCGCTCCGCGTCAACCTGTCGACCCTCGGCGCTGTAGACCTTCGCAAGGCGATCCGGCAGGCTACCGCACATGGCCGACCCTGCCCGGTACGGCACTTCGAAAAAATTACACAGCCTTTTCTCCTCGAGTAGTAGAGGTTCCGCATCCACCCAACGGCTTTGGTCGATGTAGAAAGACGCGAGTGTCCCGAAAGTCAGAGCGGCCAGATCCACCTCCCTTCCCGACTTTAGTTTCGTTATATTCGAGCGGGCATTTTCGACGGCCTGAAGCATCAGCCGCTCGGTCCCTTTAATATCGCCCTGCTGCTGAGCAGCTCTCGCTTGGTCGAGCAATGCGCCGGCGGCCTCGATACCGTCAGGCCCTGAAGCAATTCGATAAATCTCGGCTGCGCGCGATCGAACTGCCGCAGCTTCCCGGTGATTTCCACTTTTCTGCATCGCTGCCGCGAGGCGGCTAAGATATTCAGCCAATAGTACGCTGTTTGGCTGGGTTTGCTCGAGATTGGGAATAGCATCAGTGAGGATCTTCTCGGCGTCCTGGTAGCGTGACTCGCGCATAGCCTGGTTGAAAGCTACCAAGACTGGATCAGGCCCAGGTCGCCCGGTTTGGGCTCTGGTCGCGATGCCTCCAATAAAAATCGCGACGGCCAAGGCCACGCCGACAATGAATTCAGCCGGCAGCGATTGCCTTGTGAGGAAGTGAAAGCGCTTATCGACCACGAAAATGCACCACAAAGCTCGCTTCGGTCGGATTAGGATTGCCATTGCACATCGCGGGCAAAAAGGTCCACTGACCGACCAGGCCGAGCGCCTCCTCATTTAAGTCAGGCCGCTCGGAACTTTGCACGAGGGTGTTGCTTACCCGGCCATCGCGCTCGATAACTCCCCGGACGACTACATCGGAGTCCGGTCCGCGCGACCCCGAGGCGGGTTGCGGCATGGATTGTCCGATCGGGCGGCGGAACGTGGTACAGAGATGCAGAACTTTGGCATCAGGCGGAGCCGCCAGTACATTGCCCGCCGAATCGTCCAAAGTCGTCATGGTTTGTGTAATTACCAGTCTTAGACTTCCCAACACCAAATAGGAGATTTTTCCTGGCAGCAAAATTCCCACGAATGGAAAGAACTCGCTGTTTTCGATTAAATCATCGCCAAGCCTTTCCGAAACCAGCGTTCCGTTCTCTGCATCCACGCACAATTCATTTTGTTCGTGCTGTTCGCCAACGATGGTATCGAACGAAATACAGTGGGCCAATCGATTGTGAATGTCGTGATCGGTAATCGTTCGGATTACATCGGAATCGTCGAAAGTTACGAGACGGATCGGCGTGAGCCGCATGACCCGATCGACTTCGGGGGGCACCAGTTGCGGCGTTCGCGTGGTGGAAAGTGTCTCTCCGCTCCAAATCTGAACAAGGCGATAATCGCCGAACGTAGTTTCTTCCCGGCGTCCCAGGCCTTGCACGACAATACGGCTGAAAGAACCTTCGCGCGCTCCAGCGCTGGGATTGAAAACCTGGAAGGTATCGACACGTTCGAGGTTGGGAAGATTGGGAGCCACGCTGGCGGCGTGCGCGCGCTCCAGGAGAGCGATTGCCCGGCTTCGTAATTCCGCATCTTGACCGTGAGAGATTACAGGTGTAAGGCTGAGCAGCAGGAACAGGAGCGCTTTCTTCATCGACTCACCTCAGACATTCAATACAGGGAGGCCGATAACACCCGGGGTTATGTGAGTCTACACCTAAATCTCGTTAGACAGGTGATATTGCGGTCTACCTTATGGTTAATACTTGCTCGCATAAAAGATGTAGTGTCAAGGTCAGCAATCCGTGCGCGGCCAGAAACTTCGACGCACGGATGATTCGATAATTTCGATGGTCTAAGAAAGTATGGCGGAGAGGGTGGGAGTCGAACCCACGAGCCCGGTTTTGCCAGGCTACCCGCTTTCGAGGCGGGCTCTTTCGACCACTCAGACACCTCTCCGCGGTGGCTGAGCCATTCTAACGGAGGCGCGGCGGCGGGGCAACGGCGGACCCGCGAAGATTTAACACAGAGGGCGCGGAGCGCGGACACAGAGTTCACTGAGAAATCAGTTGGTGCACTCTACTTGCCCCGCTCTACTTGCCGTGATTCCACTTGCGAAATGGCAAGAATGCCGGGACTCGTTTTCGATATTCAATATAGGGGGGACCAAACCTGGCGGCAAGTTCGCGCTCCTCGAAGCGAATCACGATCAGGGCCAGGATCCACCAGACGGCTAGAATGGCCCACAAGCGCGGAGTCCCCGCAAGCAAGGCTGCGCCCACTACGGCGCAAAACATTCCGCTATAGCGCGTGTGCCGCACGCGAGTGTAGAGCCCGCCGGTGAAGATTTCTCCGGTGCCTGTAAGTTCCGCGTGCCCGACGAGACGCCTGCTCCCCAGTTCGCGTTCCACACGGACAAATAGATAGACTTCAACGCCGATGAGCGCCATTCCGGCGGCAATCATGACCCAGGAAGCCCGCGCGGTAGCCAGAAGCATTGGACGGTAAATCCATAACAAGACGCCGCCCATCGTCCATGCAGTGAGCCCTGCAAACCAAAATGCGGCGCGAACGCGACCTCGCCAGAAGGAATTAAATGGATGGAGGATCAGCCAGTAGATCGGGATTGGGAGTTCGAAGAAAAGGAAAAATCCGGCAAACGCATGCAGGAGACGCATTCAACTCGCTTTCTGATCTTTTGTTCGAAGCCATGCGTGCAACGGAGAATACCCGATCAAGCCGAGCACCAGGACGATTCCGCCAAACAACAACCAGGCCCATTGCGTCCATCCATGGTCGGCGCCCCATAGTCCCCAACTGGCCAGGCCAGCCCCGGCCACAACATAAAGAAGGCGCGCCATTCCCGCAACATTCGGTTGTGCCGCCATGCCCCGCCCTTCCAAACATAGACCACGTCGGGCTCCGGCGGGCTCCAAGTAGAGCCCGCGCCCAGCTCCGGAGGGCTCCACGCTTCACTTGATGCCCTTCGCTTTCACCCTCGCGGGGGTAAAGGGCTCAGGGTAAACGTTCAGCCTAAAAGTAGAGCCCGCACCCGGTGACATTTCTCTGACGACCTGCATCTTAACAGAAGATTCATAGCGGGCCCGATGTTCGCGTAGGATGGAGTTGACGCCGCTTGCGTTTCCGGGGACCATGTTTGCGCGATTTGAATAGGAGAAATGAGTGAGCAAACTCGAAAAAACGTCATGGAACGCGGTCGAACTTGAACATCTGAGCGATAAGCTCACACGGCAGATGATTTCCGGTGAGAACGCGACAATTTCGCAACTTGTTCTGAAGCGCGGCGCTGCCGTCCCTCGCCATTCTCACGTCAACGAGCAGTATTCGTGGATCATTTCGGGAAAATTGAAATTCATCTTCGATGACCGCGAAATGGTGCTCGGCGCGGGCGAAATCCTGCTGATCCCGGCAAATACGCCGCACGCCGCGGTCGCGGAGGAAGACACCGTGGACGTCGATATTTTCGCGCCGCGTCGGGAAGACTGGATCCGCAAGGATGACGCTTACCTGAGAAAATAGCGTCCGAGCGCTGGTTGAGAGGCAGAGACAATGGGCCCGAACTCGCGTCTAATTTTAAGGATACAGAGCGAGCCGCGCTATCCGGTGCGTTTTCTGAGGGTATATTATAGTTATCGTGGCGGCTATCGAGATTCCATGAGGTCCGAATGAATTTATCCTGGAAGCAATCGCATCAAACTGCTCGCTACGTGCCGAAAATGGCGGCGACACGGGCCACGGCGGTCGCCGCGCTGGTCCTGGCCATCGCTGCTATATTCGCAGTTGCTGCTCGCGCGGATCGGCCGTACGCGCCCAGCCGTGACTACCATTTACAGAATGTGCGCGTTTCCCTGCGCTTCGATCTCGATCAACGCAAAGTGATTGGCGAAGTGACGCACACGCTCTCTCCGCTGCGCGACGGCCTGACGCATCTCGATTTTGATTCCGCTGACCTCAGCATTTCCAGCGCCCGCGTGAACGGTAAAGCCGCCACGTTCGAGTTGCGCGACAACAAGCTCCGCGTGAACCTTGCCCAACCGGCAAAAGCAGGAGAAAAGTTCGACGTGAATATCGTGTATCAAGGCAAACCTTCGACCGGCCTTTATTTCATTCTTCCGGACAAGGACGATCCCGGCCGGCCCAAGGAAATCTGGACTCAGGGTGAAGCGGAAGATACGCATCACTACATTCCCATTTACGATTATCCCAACGATCGGGCGACCAGCGAAATGATTCTCACGGTGCCCGCCGATTGGCTCACTGTCTCCAACGGGAAGCTCCTGAGCGTCCAGGATGCCGCGAGCGGAATGAAGACGTGGACGTGGCGGCAATCGCTGCCGGTTTCAACCTATCTGATTTCTTTTGTGGCTGGAGAGTTCAAGGAGAAGAAAGACACCTGGCACAATCTCCCGATCGCATACTACGTTCCTCGCGGCATGGAAGATACGATTGATCCCACATTCAGCCACACGAAGCAGATGCTTGATTTTTTTTCGGAACGATTTGGAGTCGCTTATCCCTGGGAACAATACGCGCAGACTGCCGTTGACGATTTCGTAGCGGCCGGCATGGAGAATGTGAGTGCGACGACGCTTTCGGCGCGTGACATGGTTCGCGCTGATCTTGCGACGGAAAAAGCCGAAGCCGCCGACAGCCTGCTCTCGCACGAACTGACCCACCAATGGTTCGGCGACCTCGTCACGTGCAAGGATTGGACCAACACGTGGCTGAACGAAGGGTTCGCCACTTTTGGCGCGAATTTGTGGGAGGAGCATGAGTACGGCGTCGATGCCGCCGCATATCGCTACTGGCGCGACCAAAATTCCTGGATGCCGTCGAAGGAATATTTCCCGGTTCCCATCGTTACGCGCGACATTAATGATTCCGTTGAGTATGTCGGCAACGTATATGACAAGGGCGGCTGGGTGCTGAACATGCTTCGCAAGCAACTCGGCGACGACGCTTTTTTTCGCGCTCTCAAGCACTATCTCGAAGCTAATCGCCTGCAGAATGTGGTGACGGCTGACCTGATCAAAGCGATTGAGGAATCGACCGGCACCAATGTCGACCCATTTTTCGACCAATGGATTTTTGGCGCCGGCGCGCCGCGGTTCTCGGTGAGATCCAGCTACGACGCAGCGGCGAAAAAAGTCAGCCTGAACGTCAAGCAGACGCAGAAAGTGGAAGGGCGCGTCGGATTGTTTCGCGTGCCCGTCGATGTCGCAATCACCACAGCCACCGGCGAGAAAATCTTTCCCGTTGAAGTTTCAAAAGCCGACGAAACATTTTCGTTTGCCGTAGATGGGCCTCCCCTGATGGTGCTCTTCGATAAAGGGAACAAGATTCTGAGGTCTCTCGATTTCCAGAAGTCGCCCGAAGAATGGATTCGCCAGTTGCAGACCGCGCAAGACGTTCCTGATCGCGCCGATGCGGCGGTGGCGCTTGGAAATATCAAGGACAATGATGCCGTCACGTCCGCACTGGGTGACGCAGCTCAGCGCGATCATTTCTGGGGCGTGCGGAACGAAGCCCTGCGCGCGCTCGGTCGCATCAATTCGCCTGCTGCACGCAAGCAAGTGTTTACCGCACTTGCGAATGAACAGCCGTGGGTTCGTCAGGTAGCCGTCGAACAAATGGGACATTTTCAGAACGACGAAGAAACCGCCAAGCGGCTGCAAAATATTTACAAGGACGATAAAGCGTATTCGGTGCGCGGTCAGGCGCTGCAATCCCTGGCACAGGATAAAGGCTCCGGCACGATGGCGCTTCTGGAAAAAGCGCTTTCCACTTCGTCACCTGACGACGTAATACGTCGCTCGGCGCTTCGCGCCATGGGCATGCTCGCCGATAACGCAGCCGTTCCGTCGCTGCTGGAATGGTCTTCGCCGGGAAAGCCGTCTGTGCTTCGCGGCATCGCGATCAGCGCGCTCGGGCGCGTTGACCTGAAGAATCACGACATCACCACGCGCCTTGTCTCTTACCTGAATGAGTCTTCGTTTGATATCCGGTACGCCTCGATCTTTGCGCTGGGACGACGCGGCGATCCCGCCGCCATCGAACCGCTCGAAGCATTTCTTAAAACTGGGCAGCTGTCCCTCAGCATCCCGCACGCGGTGGAAGGTTTGATCGAGCAACTGAAAGCGCAGAACCCCGCCCGCAAGGATTCTCCGACTGCGGACCAAAAAACGACTGACACTCCTGCCGTAAGCGCCAGCAACAATCAAATTGTTGTCGATAGGCTGGACCACCTTGAGCGCCAGATGACCGAAATGAATGACCGGCTGCGTAAAATTGAAGCATCACTAACGGGTGGCAGGAGTGACTGAAGTGCAGAGTGATTCGTGGTTCGTGACTCGTGATTCGTGCAAATCCTGTTGTTAGTGTTTCGAGTCGTTTCGCGCCTTAATTATTCTGCGAGAAGAATCCGAAGGTCGCGCAAATTGTTTCCTGTAGGCCCCGTCTCGATCGTGTCGCCTAATTTTTGAAAGAACGTGTAGGAATCACTTCGCCAGAAATAATCTGCAGGGTCCAGTCCTAAAGCATTCGCGCGCAGTAAGGTTTCTCCATCGGCAACGGCTCCCGCAGCCGGGCTTGATCCGTCAATGCCGTCTGTGCCCGCGCTTAGAACAGCGATGCGCTCGCCTGCGATTTTCTCGACGCAGCGGAGCACGAAAGCCAAATTCCTGCCGCCTACGCCCTTGCCTGTCACCGGAGAGCTCACTTCACCATCGGCGATAATGGCTGCGCGGCGGCCTGGATTCGCGCGCTTCAACTCGGCAAGCTGCGCGAGCAGGAAATCCGCTGCGCGTTCGATGGGCCAATCGTCAGTGGTGTTGTCACAGACAGTGACGAATCCGGCGGCCTCGGCGGCGTGGTGTGCGGGATGAAATAAATCATCGCGTCGGAGCAAAAGCTGAAACACGGAATGGCGGAATGCGGGGTGACCCGCCTTGGGTGTTTCGGGAATGGTCTCGGGATCCTCAAATCGCGCGCGAATCGATGCCGGGAATTTCGTCAGCAATCCGTACCGCTCGACCACGATGCATGCATCGGATACCGTCGTGGGATCCGGCAGGGTTGGGCCTGAGGCCAGCGCCGACTCACGTCCATCGGGCACGTCGGTTATGGCAAGCGTGATTTTCATGGCTGCCGACGCGGCTGCGGCCAGTCGTCCGCCCTTCACTGCCGAAAGATGTTTCCGCACAGCGTTCATCTCGTCAATCGATGCTCCGCAGGTGACGAGCAAACGGTTCAGCTCCTGCATGTCAGCGAGGCTCACACCGGGATCGAGAGGTTGTTCGACCAGCGCCGAGCCTCCTCCAGAAATCAAAAAGAAAATCAATGTCCTCTCATTCGTTGTTGCAAGAAAATCCAAAATTGCGCGCCCTGCGGCGAAGCTGCCCTCATTCGGTACAGGATGTCCCGCAACAATGCTGCGAAATCCTGGAGGAACATTCTTCGCGAAAGACGGAGCGACGACGATGCCGCCGGCTTGGCATGTTGCTGAAAGTAATTCCGTGAGCCCGCACGTCATCGCGACGGATGCTTTGCCGATGGCCACTGCGCAGATACGTTCAAACGACGTAAGGTCGAGCGTCGCTCCATTCGCGCTGATATGCGAACCCTCACGCGAGAGTTTCCTCCCCATAGTCGCCGGAATATCGATTGCAGCGAGAGTCTCGTGAAATATTTGCAGAGCCGCTTTTTTGAGATCAGTCATTCGCGTGAATCAAGTAGCACGGACTTTAGTTTGTGTGGTTTTGACTTGGGTCTTGGTTGGCCCTCATTTTAAATACAATACAACACTCGAAGAAAAAGCACACAGGCTGAAGCCTGTGCTACTAAAAGCGTCCTTCGAAAATATAAATTACTTTTCTCGGAGAACCTCAGGATTCAAGATCGTCGGCGGCTGCTTGCCGCTGAAGAGGGCGACCGCGTTTTCAACTGCGATCATCGCCATCCGAGTGCGTGTTTCGATCGACGCCGATCCGAGGTGCGGAGCGAGAACGACGTTATCGCGCCGCAAGCCGTCGCTGATGAGCGGCTCGCGCTCGAAAACGTCGAGCGCCGCGCCGGCAATCGTTCCCTGTTCCAGAGCGGCCACCAGCGCGGCCTCCTGCACCACCGGTCCGCGCGTCGTGTTGATCAGGAACGCGGTCCGCTTCATCTTCGACAGCTCCGCAGGCCCGATCAATCCGCGCGTGTTCTCGCGCAAGGGTACGTGAAGTGATACAAAGTCGGCTTCAGCGAGGACGCGATCCCGCTCCATGAATTCAGCATTCAGTTCCCTTTCGATCTCTTGCGGCGCTCGCGTGGTGCTGTTGTAAATCACGCGCATGCGAAATCCCGCGGCGCGACGGGCTACAGCGCGGCCGATACGTCCGAATCCAATAATGCCCAGTGTTTTGCCCCAAATGTCTGTGCCGCAGAGCTGGTCCAGATTCCATTGCCGCCACGCTCCGGAGCGCGCCAGCCGGTCAGCCTCGATGAGGCGGCGCGCGACAGCCATCAGCAAGGTCCACGTAAAGTCCGCCGTGGTTTCGTCGAGCACGCCGGGCGTGTTCGTAGCGGCTACTTTTCGCTCGGTGCATGCGGGCACATCGATATTGTCGTAACCGACGGCCACATTCGCGGCGATTCGCAGATTTGGTCCCGCCGCGTCCAGTAATTCGCGGTCAATTTTCTCGGTCAGCAGGCAGATGAGCGCATCCTTGCCCGCAACGCGCTTCAAAACTTCCGCGCGCGGCGGCCGTTCGTTTCCGTTCCAGTATTCCACGTCAAAATGCTCCGCCAACCGGCGCCGCGGTTCATCAAATAAAACGTGCGTGGAAAATAGTTTTGGCCTGCTCACTACGTCCTCTCCTCAAAAGAAACAATCTGGGAGAGTAACACAGCTGTGACGGATTCGGACCGTGTGCGCTGCATCGCGGAAGACAATTCCTTGAACCCTTCAGCCCACACGCGCGTTGACTCCGTCTAAAGCCGCGGACTATAGTGAATAGTGAGCCATCGAAATAATTTGATGCAAACACAATTTATTCGCGAACTTGTTGCGCTGTTGGGACCGAAGGCTGTGCTATCGCAGGCCGAGGACCTGATGCTCTACGAGTATGACGGCTCGGTCGAGCTTGGTTCTCCCGAATGCGTCGTCTTTCCCAGCACTACGCGCGAAGTTGCTGAAATCGTAGGGCTCGCAAACCATTATGAGAC
>JAOAPW010000453.1 GCA_025463105.1 Candidatus Acidiferrum typicum
AGTAGCGGCGCCAGGTCCCGCACTTGAGCCCGACGATCCTTCCTCGAGCAGCCACGGATTCATGGTCTGCCCGCCAAACCAAATATCGTTGAGCGCCAACGCGCCCAGGCTGAGCTTAGCGACGAGCACCGCACCCGCGTCGTGCAGACGCCTCACTACCGCGGCGTCCTTTGTGGGAACGCGGTTCCGAAAAGGCTCGGCACCGTACGTCGTGGGAATTCCAGCGGTATCCAAAAGGTCCTTTCCGCCCCAAGGGATGCCGTGCAGCGGACCTCGGTACCTGCCCGCGGCGATTTCCTCATCGGCTTTTTTGGCTTGGACGAGCGCCAGCTCGCGCGTCAGCGTGATTACACAGCGCAGCCTGGGATTAAATTGCTCCAATCGCCTGAGATAAAGATGGGTAAGCCGCTCAGAGGTGATTTTTCTCTGCTCGATCCAGCGGGAAAGCTGGGTCACCGGGGCGAATGCGATGTCTTCGTCCTTTGACGGCAATGGTTCTGGATATGTCTTGCTGCGGATAAATCGATCGCGGTCCGGCCCAACCTTCATGCCGGGCAGAACCGGATCCCACCGCGTTCCGGGCGAGACTGTCGGATCGAGTGAAACGTTTCTCGGACCGGTGCGCCGTTCATACAGGGCCGCCATGGAATTTCGCCAGTTGCTTGCCGCTTCGGCACGCTCGGCGGAGGTCATCTGCACCTGCACGAGCTTCTCCGCTTCGGCGAACGTTCCAGGCGACACCTCGGGTCCGACAGCCGGCGAAGTCCCAAACGCGGGCGGCGCGCCCGGTGGCGGATTATCCGGTTGCTGTTCCGAGGGTTGAACTGCTGCGGCCGTGCCGAGAACGCTCATGAATGTTTTGGTCAAGAATTCTCTGCGCGACTTTGACATGTGTCCTCCGTGCAGCATTCTAGTCACCGCAGGTGTTCAGACTCGAGTTTTTTTTTGACCGAGGACGCAAAAATTCCCGCGTAGCTCTTACCTGTGGGGAGAGGCTGTTTAACTTACTAGAACGTCTGGTGGGAGCGCTTCTTCGCGCCGATCAGGACAGGCACCTGGTCGGCGATGGTGAGGCCATAGCCTTCGAGTGCGACTACTTTCCGTGGATGATTGGTGAGCACGCGCAGGCTTTTAAGGCCGAGGTCGATCAGGATTTGCGCGCCGATGCCACTTTCATGCTGCAGAAGGCGCTGCCGCGCGAGGTCCTGGTCGAGCTGGCCGCGCGAGTGATACAGAATATGCGGGAGCGCGCCGGAAGCGGGAGCAGCGGATTCAATTCCGAAGCCGCGTCCCGTGTGGTGTAGATAAACGAACACTCCGCGATCTTCCGCGGCGATGGCTTCGAGCGAGTGCTCGATAATGTCGTGACAGTCGCAATCGGTCGAGGCGAATACGTCACCCGTAAGGCAGTGCGAATGCACGCGCACAAGCGGCGGAGCGCCAGTGAGGTTTCCGCGCACCAGCGCGATGTGTTGCTCGCGATCCACGTCGGAAGCGTATACGATCATGCGAAATTCGCCGTACCGCGTGGGCAAAGCGGCCTCGGCAACGCGGCGAACGTATCGCTCGTTCCGCATCCGGTAACGAATGACCTCGGCGACGGTCAGAAGCTTCAGGCCGTGCGTGAGGCAGAACTCCGCGAGTTGCGGCACGCGCGCCATGGTGCCGTCATCGTTCATGATTTCGCAGATCACGCCCGCGGGCGTGAGTCCGGCCATGCGAGCGAGGTCCACGGAAGCCTCGGTCTGCCCGGCTCTTACGAGGACACCGCCATGTCGTGCGCGCAGCGGGAAAACGTGGCCGGGGCGGGCCAGGTCGGAGGGGCGCGTCGCGTCGTCAATGGCAGCGAGGATGGTCGTGGCGCGATCTGACGTGCTGATGCCCGTGGTCGTACCGCGCCGCGCGTCAATTGATTCGCAGAAGGCCGTACCGTAGTTCGACGTGTTCACCGGAGTCATCAGCGGCAGGGCCAGTTCGTCGCAGCGCTCTGCCGTCAACGCCACGCAGACGAGGCCCCGGCCATGCTTCGCCATGAAGTTGACGGCCTCGGGCGTAATCTTTTCCGCCGCCATCGTGAGGTCGCCCTCGTTCTCGCGGTCTTCGTCATCGACCAGGACGATTTGCCGGCCTTGGCGGATTTCTTCGAGCGCTTCTTCGACGGTCGCGAACGGAATGAGATTGCCGGACATCCGGTTTCGAACTCCCTTTAGCTTGTGAAAGTGGACAACATTCTGACTATACCGAAACGCGCATTTCCCGGCAAGTCGGGGCGGCAACTGGTAAGGGATCAGTCTCATTTATGAAGAAAACAAAAAACTGCCCGCCCAGAAAGCGGGCGGCCGCTACAAAGGCAACGCGCACAACGCCGACTTGGTTTTGTAGAGGCCTCTCCGTCCCGTGTTCTTCGGGACGGAGAGGGCATGTTTGATTCAAGCTGGCCGGCTCTCGGCGCCTATTTTGTGTAGAGGCCCTTGTGTCACCCCTACGGGGTTTCTGTTTATCATTGATTGTTTTCCCACCGCTTCCGCGGTGGGCTACGTTGTTTCGTCCCTCCGGGACTCAATTGAAACAAAAGGGCATCCCTGCTATGCCCTTGATTCTGCTCTCGTCCCGACTACAAATGTTGGACTATGCCGTGGTAGTTCGTCCACTCATGGGAGCGCGATAGCCGGAATTCGCAGCCTTCCGAAGAGCGTCCAGGCCTTCGGCAGCTTCCATGAGCGGAGTGGTTTTGACGGACTTGCAGGCGCCGCCGGCGGAAGCCGAGATCGCCAGCGCCGCGGCGGTTGCGTTGTCGGGCAACTCCGTGATCAATACGAAGTCGTAGTCGCCGAATGCGAAGTAAGCGTTGACGACTCGGCCACCGAGTTTTTCAACCACCGGCCGGATCGCATCCAGGCGGTTCTGCGGATTGGAAACAAGCGATTGCCAAGCCTGTTCGTTGTAGGCAACCTGGGTCAGAAAATGTGGCATGGGACCTCCTCAGTTGGTCAGATTTTAGAAAGGGAATTGGGACGGCGGAGATCCTCTCGGATTTCGCCGCCGCGGGAGCTGGGCCCTCGCGTTGCGAGGGTCCAGCACTCGACGTATACACTCCCGTCTATCGGCCTGCAAGAATTAAATTTTCAAGATGGCTCAACCGCCGCGACGATATTCTGCAGCGGTTCCATCTAGGCGCTTTGCGCCTGGAAGTTCTTCATGTCATCCGCCGAGGGGCCGTACATCCCGGGGAACTCGACGTTGTTCAGTCGCAGATAGACGCCGAGTTGGCCGCGATGGTGAATCAGGTGGCTGATGACCATGGATCGCAACACCGCGGTCCGAGGCATGGAGAAAATTTGCTGTCCTTTGTACGTCAGCGTCCACATCTTTGCCAGTTCCTCATCGGTGGCTTTGGACAGAAGTTCGCGCGCTTCCGCCGCCACTTTGTCAAAGGATTCGAGCAATTCCTTGCAGGTTTTCGGTTCGGCGCGTTTTTCTTCTCCGGTGAGATCGAGCTTTTCCAGGCGAAGTGTTGACGTCATATAGGTCGGCAATTCCGCGACATGCGAGGCAAGACGTCCAAGCGACATCGATTTCTCATGCGGCTTATATTCAAATTTTCCGTCGGGCACGCACTCCAGCAGCTTGCGCGTGTTCTTAACTTCTTGATCGAATTCCGGTAAAAGCATCTGTGCGATTGGCATAAGTCCTCCTGCGAAGTGAAATCGGGGGCAGGGAGAGCATACCAAGTTACACAGGCGAATACAAGGCGAAGATGGCGAGGCTGTGGATTTCTCCCGATGAGTCTCCAAAGGTCCCGCGAAGCTTAGGATTAATAGTGGCGACGAACAATGTGTCCCTTCAGACCGCCGCGAATGATATAAATGCCGGTCCGTATAAGTGCGTTTGAACGAAGAATAGTCGCGGCCTGGCATAATTCGGGCCTGCGGGATAGTGGAGTCCGGAGTTTTGATAAAGGAAAATCTAACGCTGGTCAGCACGCCTGTGAACACGCCGCGTCAGGTTCTTTTTGCCAGCCTGATCGGCACGACCATCGAGTTTTTCGATTTTTATATTTATGCCACTGCCGCGGTGCTGGTTTTTCCCAGACTTTTCTTTCCCGCTACCGATCCAGCGTCGGCCACGCTGGCGTCGCTGGCAACTTTTGGGATCGCATTTTTGGCTCGACCGGTTGGGTCCGCGCTGTTTGGCCATTTCGGCGATCGCATCGGCCGCAAAACGACTCTGGTGGTTGCGCTGTCGACGATGGGACTGTCCACGGTCGCTATTGGCGCGTTGCCGACTTACGGAACGATTGGTTTTGCCGCGCCGCTGCTTTTGGCACTCTGTCGTTTTGGACAGGGCCTGGGTCTCGGCGGCGAGTGGGGCGGCGCGGTGCTTCTGGCGATCGAGAATGCGCCTCCGGGAAAGCGCGCCTGGTATGGGATGTTTCCGCAACTCGGCGCGCCGATTGGGTTTTTCCTCTCCGGCGGCGTGTTTCTAGGACTTTCGCGGTGGCTTACCGACAAACAGTTTTTCGCATTCGGCTGGCGGCTTCCATTTCTCGCCAGTGCCGTGCTGGTGTTCCTGGGCCTGTATGTGCGGCTCACAATTACGGAAACTCCTGTATTTCGCGAAGCTCTCCAGCGTAACGAGCAAGTGAAGGTGCCGATATTTGTCGTCTTTCGCGATCACACCAGGACGCTCCTGGCGGGCATACTGGTGTGTCTTGCGACGTTCGTACTTTTCTACCTCATGACGGTGTTCGCGCTGGCGTGGGGCACGAGCGCGCTGGGTTACAGCCGCCAGAAATTTTTGCTGATGCAATTGTTCACCATTTCCTTCTTTGCCCTGACTATTCCGCTTTCCGCGATTCTCGCGGAGCGAGGTCGTAAGCGCGCGCTGCTCTGGATCACCGCATCGATTTTTTTCTTCGGTCTGATTATGGCGCCGATTTTCGCTTCAGGGACTATCGGAGCGGTAGTGACGATGGCGCTGGGTCTCGCGCTGATGGGACTGACGTATGGACCACTCGGGACGGTGCTTTCCGAACTGTTTCCAACCGCGGTGCGTTATACGGGCAGTTCGCTTTCGTTCAACTTCGCGGGGATCCTGGGCGCCTCGCTTGCGCCGTACATCGCCACATGGCTGGCCAAAAACTACGGACTGCAATACGTCGGCTACTACCTCTCTACATCGGCGGTCCTGACACTGATTGGACTGCTCTTGATTCGGGAAACCAAAGACGACGACCTGGCCTCTTCAACAGTTTGATTTTTTAACGCGATTTTGTACGGGTTATCATTGCGATTTCTAAGGTGTTCTCCTGATTGCTCGCTTCCGGCGTGGTCCTATTCTTGATAGGGGATTAGCCAATCGCTTCATCAATTGTGAAAACGGTGATTGGTGCGGTTTGCTGTGTTCGCCAAAGGCACTGCCTCCTAAATCCAAAAAGTGTACCGGTACCGCCCACCCATTAAGGGGAATTTCACAACGATGGAACTGCTCAGAAACTGGGACCCCTGGCTTTGGTCCAGCCTCCTCATCGTCGGCACTTTGATTCTTGCCCTTCTGGCCCGCTTCCTGATTTTTGCCGGACTGAAACGCATCGACTGGCACAACCAGACCGTATTGCACTCTATCGTCCGGCGCACCGAAACAGCTTCCTGGTGGATTTTTCCCCTGCTCGGACTTCTGATCGCATTGCCCGGAATTTCTTTACCGCCGAGTATCTCGTCATACCTTCAGCACGCGGTGCTGCTGGGATTGATTGCCGCTCACGCTTGGGTCGTGATCTTGGTCAGCGAGGTGGCTACTGATTTTATTGCCGCTCGCTACCGGTTTGATACCACTGAAAACCTTCTGGCCAGAAAAGTCCAAACTCAGCTTCAGCTGCTTCACAGGATTGTCTTCGTTGTGGTCGTGGTTGTTGCTTTTGGCGTCATGCTGATGACCTTTCCGACGATCCGTATGATCGGGACAAGTCTATTGGCATCCGCCGGACTTGCGGGGCTTGTCGTCGGCATCGCTATGCGTCCGACACTTGCGAGCCTCGTCGCCGGGATACAGATTGCGCTCACACAGCCGATTCGGATCGAGGATTCGGTGGTTGTAGAGGGCGAATGGGGATGGATCGAGGAGATTGGCACGACTCATGTGGTCATACGAATCTGGGATTTAAGACGGCTGGTGGTCCCGCTTTCTTACTTCATCGAGCATCCATTTCAGAACTGGACGCGAACCAATCCCGATCTTATTGGGACTGTCGCACTCTGGGTTGACTACACCGTGTCTGTGGAAGCCGTGCGCCAGGAACTCCGGAAAATTTTAGGAACCTCAGCGGATTGGAAGGGGGATGTTTGCGTCCTTCAGGTTACCGAGGCGAGCGACCGCGCTCTCCAGCTGCGCGCGCTGATGGATGCTCGAAACGCCAGCCAAGCCTGGGATCTTCGTTGCTACGTTCGCGAGAAGTTAATTCAGTTTCTTCAAGAGCGCTACCCGCAATCGCTTCCCAGGTTCCGTGCGGAACTCCAAACTTTCTCGTCCGAGCAAAAAGGCCCGTACGATCAGAACATTCCTGTTTCGAACAGTTCTCTCAGGCAGAACGAGTGATCAATTTGCGGCGCGATGGATTGGCGTTAAAACCCGCGCTGAGAACGCATAAAGAGAAAACGTTAACGCATTATTTCAGGGCGTTCTTCAGCTGTCTGGTGCTTTTCTCCAGCTGTTTCTTGAGAGCGGCGACCTGTTTTGTTATCTCGGTAAGTTCGACCTTCGCCACGTGAGCCGCTTTCGCGGCTTTATGCGCGGCTTTGTGAGCGGTGCCGTCAACTCTACCCACGGCAGAGCCGATTTTTACCGCGGCATCCTTCAGTCTGTTGTTTTTGGCCATATAGTCGCCTCCAATTCGCTAACGATGGCAGATTCCCTGCAGAAGGGCAAGGCCGAACCGCCGAAGTCGCCCAAAGCGCTCGCGATTGCGACACACCCTGGGCGGGTTATCGGGAGATTATCAAAGGCGGAAATGGTAATCGTAATTTCTGAGGAGGCGGAGGCTCTGCAGGGTATCTTCCAATGCCACGCGCTCCTCGGCCGTTCCGTCGGTGCCCTCAAGCTCCAGGAGCCGCTCAAAAACTTCATCGTCCGCTACGATTAATCGCTCGACGAATTTTCCCGAGTCGACTTCTGTCAACACCGCGAAAAATGCCCGCTGCCACAGGTATTCCACACTATCCACGGACGCCTCCTTTGCAGCCGCTATTTTGCAAACAACTCAGTTTGCACAAATGCTGCGGCTTTCCGCTTATCGGCATTCACGCCACTTCACGCCCAAGTGTGCTAGTTCAGCCGCTTCTGCCTGATTCACAGAAACGGCTGTAACGGGGCTGGATCAAAACCGTCAGACTGCTGCTCGACCCGTGACCAGATGGGCGATAAACGTAATTACGGCGATCACCAGCAACAGGTGGATGAAACCGGTTGTGACGTGAAATGCGAGGAAACCCATGGCCCAAAGAATCAGAAGCACAAGAGCGATTATCCCTAACATTGAATCCCCCTTTTCGGCGCTGCGGCCGCTGGTGAAAGGCTTGAGAACCGCCTGCACCCTATTGCTGGGGGAAAGGTAACCCACTTACAGGAGAGGCATCTATCGGGCCAACTACCTAACTGCGCGGAAAGTTTGCCTTAGATGAGAAGAGAAACCGTAAGCACGTTACCTGACAGACCCTTGAAAATTGAATAGTTTGTGGGAGATTGTGCGGGACCTGATATGGATGGCCAACCAGAAAATGATCCGCTCCAGGGCCGGACTTAAATAATTCTTTGGCTTCCGGCGGCAGGCGGCGCGATTTGAAAAAGCTTGAAGTATTGAAGACAGAATTAACATCTTTGACAGAAATGTGCCGGCAGAAATGTGCCGCACCTACGGCGCTCGGAATTCCTGCCGCCCTACCCAGCCCTACCGGGCTGGGCTACGTTCTGTCGCGCCTCCGGCGCTGTCCCCCCACCACTCGTGCCACGCTCGCTCGCACGATGGCAAGAGAGGTAGATGGCTTCCAGTCTCTAAATGCGCGCGAATGGCAGTCGGAAATTCGACGTTGGTGTTCCGTTTTGCGAACTGCAGCGCAGCGCCGGAGGCGCGAAAGACTGTAGCCCAGTGCGGAAGCACTGGGTCCGTGGTATAGCAGGAGACCAAGCGCCGTAGGTGCGGCACATCTTTTCGAGTATGACCCGCAAAGTTTTTCAACGTCTCACGGACTCTCACGAGACTGTGTGTCAACTTCAGAACATCTGTGCAAACTCCCGAATATTTGTGGGTCGTGGCTTTAGCCATGACATCAATGCCACACAATCGGCGGCGTTACAGTTTGCGGAAATAGTCTTTTTGTTGTCATTCCGAACGAAGTGAGGAATCTCTCCGGGTGTGAATGCAGAGAGAAAGAGGGATTCCTCGGCACGCGGCGGGTCTCGGTTCACCGTGAACGTTCACCATGAACGGAATGACGAGTTTAGAGGTTTGCGGAAACTGTTTAGCCGCTGAAGTCTGATTTTGCAGTCGTCACACAGACTTCTTTTTCTCCTGCGATTTAAGGAACGTGCCTTTTTCCAGTTCGCCGAATGCCTGGCGGAGCTGTTCCTGCGTGTTCATCACGATCGGGCCGTACCAGGCCACTGGCTCCTGCAGAGGTTTTCCAGAGACGAGCAGGAAGCGGATGCCGTCGTCGCCGGCCTGCACCATCACTTCATCGCCGCGATCAAAGAGCACGAGCGAACGATTTTCGGCCGCGGCGGGAGGATTCGTGTCCGCCCAGCCGACCGGTTCAGTGGGGACTTCGAGAGGCCCAGAAGCATTGCAGAATTTTCCCGAGCCCGCGAACACGTAAGCAAACGCGTGGCGCGATGTTTCGATGGGCAGAGTCTTGCGGTGTCCCGGCGGCACGGACACATCGACATAAATGGGATCGGCCGCAACGCCGTCGACGGGCCCCGTCTTTCCCCAGAATGTTCCGCACACGAGGCGCACTTCGGTGCCGTCATCGTCGGTGACCAGGGGAATATCCTTGGCCTCGATTCCCTGATAGCGCGGCGGCGTCATCTTGAGCGTCGCTGGAAGATTTGCCCACAACTGAAATCCGTGCATACGCCCCGCCTGATCGCCCTTGGGCATTTCCTGGTGAATGATTCCGCTGCCCGCCGTCATCCACTGAACGTCCCCCGAAGCAATCGATCCGCGATTGCCCATGCTGTCCCCGTGCTCGACGGTTCCCGCAAGCACGTACGTGATCGTCTCGATGCCGCGGTGCGGATGCCACGGAAACCCCGCCAGATAATCTCCCGGAACGTCATTGCGAAAATCATCGAGCAGAAGAAACGGGTCGAAGTCAGAAGTGTTGCCAAAGCCGAACGCGCGGCGCAAGTGCACTCCCGCGCCCTCAAGCGTAGGTTTGGATTTGATCAGGCGTTTTACTGGACGGATGGACATGGAGGCCTCCCTTATCAAAGGAAGTCTACTCCAATGAGTGGAAGCGCACCAAATCGGGTCTTGGGTACCCCGTACTTGATGCTTTTCAAGGGCGGGTTCTCGGTTTGAATTTCTATGATCGAGTGAAGTTGACACGGACGAAGGCCCCGACCTTCTCAAATTCAAGTTAGAATGATTGGTTCTCTCACAGAAGTTAATCAGTAAAGGGAATTAGACCCATTGCCCGAAATATAATTAGATACCTGCGTTGACGAGAGCACTTTTTATCATTAGGGGTGTGTCGTTATCGCCGAAGAGGCGTTCAATTGCAGTCGATTTTTGGGATTCAAAAGGCAAACGATCAAGTATTGTCTTCGCATCGGGAGCGACGAGCAACATATGCAATGTCGGATTGTATGACATTGCGCTTCTTAGACGTGCCAGAGCGTCGTAGTCTCGAAACGAATAGCCGATGGTCAATAGAAGTCGAGACTGCTCACAACACCTTCCGTAATAGTCATACGCGGTGAAGTAAGGCTTGTAGTGCTCCCCTCTAAAACTGGACACCTCATTTAGGTAGAATCAGGGCCTCCAAAAACAGGAGGCAACATGACCAGGAAACCACGCGTAGATCGATCCCCTGAGGAGAAGTGGCAGATCATCC
>JAOAPW010000476.1 GCA_025463105.1 Candidatus Acidiferrum typicum
CGAACGGGGTCCTGCTCTCGTCTTCAATCTCCAGCAATGCATGTCCATCCAGCGGCTCCGCGTCAATCGAAGCCTGCTGCCGATGATGGCGCCATAACCAGCGGCGATGATTCAGCGCTTCACGGACTGCGATCCTGTAGAGCCACGTCTTCAGCGAACTGCCGCGACGGAACCCCCGAATACCACGAAAGGCCTTCAAGAAAACGTCCTGCGTGATGTCGGCCGCATCGCTGGACTCCGACGTCATTCCAGCTACAAGGCTATAAACCGGCCCCGAGTAATGCGTCACCAGCCAGTCGAAGGCTGCGCCCGAGCCGCCCTGTAACTCCGTAACGAGCTCGGCTTCGTCGCTGGACCAGGGAAGGACGCGCGCCAAGTCAGACACGGTTACCGCCTCTCTCGCCTGTCTGCGTCAAGCGCTTCCGCGGGGGATTCGCGAAAATCGCTTCGTGCCATGCGCGGCAAGCTCTGAAGCCGCTCACTGGATCTCCAGTCCCGGAAACTTGATCAACCCAAAGAGTTGGTGAGCGCTTCATTTTGATTAGACACCGTTGGGAAGGATTGGTTCCCCTCTCCCTTTCTATTTTCCCCCCTCCGGTACCAGCTTGGCAATGGTACAACGGAGGTAGAACCAGATTGTAGGTAAAAGGGTTGCAGGTATCGTTCACCTGTTCCATAGCTCTCAACATTTAGATTAAGTCGCCCAACTTCCGATCATCGCCTCATGTTTATTTAACTATAAATACGTTTAGGTCGATAAGATCTAGTGCATGTTTTGGGCTTACGGGCATTTCACTACATTGAGAGTCAAGTTCTGGCTCATTCCACTTGAAGGTTGAGCTGAGTCATTTATTCCTACGAGTTCGGTGTAGGATCCAGCCGTAGGTGGAGTTCCCGTAAAGACGAGGTTAGGCGTGGTGACCGGAGATGGCGGGGAAGTTAATGGCCAGCTGAGTGAAATCCAGCCCCAACGATAGGGCGGCAATCCTCCCGCGGACTGCACTGTAAATGTATAGGGCTGGCCGACGCACGCGTTCGGCAATTGCGCAGAGGTAGTAATAACCAAAGGATCCGCAATAATCAGTGAATACGATGTTTGTGCTGTCTGGGGCGGCTTTCCTGAGTCCGCTGCCTGGATCGTGAACGAATACGTGCCGTCGGTGGTAGCGACGCCACTCAGCAAGCCAGCGCTGCTGAGGGACCAGCCTGACGGCAAATTTCCGGCAGAGACCGACCACATAACCGTTCCTGCCCCGCCTGCGGTGGAAAATTGCTGCTGGTAATTTACACCTCGAGTTGCGCCTGCGCCAAGCGACGGAATTGTTATCGTTAGCGGATCAATTGCTCCACTGATTTGGAGTTGATACAGCATGTCGGGGCGCGCGTCTCCGCGTTCGTCGAAGACGTGCACATAAAAAGTGACTTGCGTACCTGCGGCTCCTGGAACCTGCAGGTCGAGCGCGGAGTCGGTCGTGGTGGCGTCTATATCGTCATTCAGGCAGGAAGATTCATAGCCGGATGCTGTGCCGTTGCATGTGGAGAGGCGTTTTCCGGATACGTCCAGGATTTCGATTACGGGATTGAGAGGCGAATTGCCGTAGTCGATGGGCGGCCAAGTCTGCGCATGAACGATGGATCCCGCCGCAGCCACGATTCGGTAATAGTCACTGTCCGGATTCGCGGTCGACGACCCGACAGGGGAAACGTAAGGGCTAATCGATGCAGACCAGAATCCATTCCCCAGCGGCGTGGCTGTGGCGATCGAATCGTTGCGCCCGAGAGGTTTCTTCACTGCGATGACGTAATTGCGAGGAGCTACCTGGGGCGGCGAACCGACATCGGTTGCCCGCATCGTGAATGCGAAAGATCCCAGTTGAGTGGGTACGCCATCAATATAACCTGTTGAGGCATCCAGAATCAGACCTGGCGGCAACTGGCCCGACGAAACGTTCCAAACGAAGGGAGGAGTTCCACCGAACAGAGGGACCTGAAAATGATAATTGAGCCCTAATGGCGCGGGCGGCGCATCAACCCCAATGATCTGAAGCGGAACCGGCTTCACTTGCAAGCTAATTGCCTGGCTCACGGTGTAGCCGGGTGAGCTGGAATCCTTCACCTGCAGCACGAAATTGTAGGTTCCGAGTTGCGTGGCAACCCCGTTTAACCATCCCCCGCCCTGGCCAATCTGGATTATTCCTGGAGGAAGCTGGCCGCTCGTTATAGTCCACGTGTAAGGTTGCGAGCCACCTTGAGCATTCAACGCCTGGTAGTAAGACTGATTGAGCAGTGCCACGTCCAATGTTCCGAAGATTTGCAATTGCTGCAGCAAATTCATCGAACCTTGCTGCGTGTCACTCTGGAGCGGAACGCTCGAGTCAGTCGCTGTCACCGTGTAGTTAAAACTGCCGAAGGTTGCGGGCGTCCCCGTTAGCTGCCCCGTCGATGCGTTAAGGTTGAGACCCGAAGGCAGCCCAGTCGCCGACCACGTGTAAGGCGGCACACCATTCACTGCGGTGAAGGCGTCGGTATAAGGCTGGTTCTGTCCACCGCCCTGCGAATTCCACTTGGTAATGGCGAGGTGAGTATCCACGACGATAGTAAAATCTTCTGTCGCCGTCTGCGGCATTGTGTAATCCTGGATTTGCACGGTAAAGGAGAAGGTTCCGGCTTGCGTGGGAGTGCCGGAGATCAAATTGTTGTTCAATTGAATCCCCGGTGGTAATTGACCGGCTGAGATCTTCCAAAACGCAATGCCTGAACCGCCTAGCTCGACAGAGAGGGATAACGCGTAAGGCGCATTGAGATGCGCGCTGGGCGGGGTCACTGGATCAAGGCTTAGTTTGGTATATAAATTAAAGTAAAATTGTTTCGCCACAGTGGTCTTTGCATCAGCAACCTGGATGACAAACGGCGAGCTCCACCCACTCGTTGGAGTCCCCGAGATTAAACCAGTGGAAGAACCAAGGCCGAGACCTGGCGGCAATTGCCCCGCGGTCACCGACCATGTAAGAGCGCCAGTTCCCCCGACTGCTTGCAGCGTTACGCTGAAGGGCACCCCGATAACGGCTCGCATTGCCGAGTCCGTGGCGATTGCGAGTGTACTAACTGGAGGAGGTGGAGTTGGGCTCGGCTCGGCACTGCCACCCGCGCCGCCGCAGGCGGCGAGCAAAAGGGTAAACGGGAGAATTATGCGGCAGCCGAGTCGGGCACGTTTCACAGTGTGCGTCCAGCATCTTGCAGAGTCGTCATGCTGGCCCAAAATTGGCGGATAACTTCCCAGGGGCCATGCAGAGCACCCTCTTCAAACTGGTCAAATCGCGAAGGCGTGCCATTTAAAATTATATTGATCTTGCTGACAGTCTGGCCGGCCGCAACTGTGATTGGATCTTTCTTCGATGGATCGTCATACGCGGATTCGTAGGCGTGCCAATATTTATTGGCGTACACCATGAACGGAAGGCCTGATGGACCGACCGATGAACCGCCAACAAATTCAGAGTCAATATTCTCCACCTGCACGGTGTAGGTGCCGGGCGGCACAGGAATCTCGTAGTATCCGATCACTGCTGGATTCCGGCTTCCGAAAGCACTTCCGGCGGTATTATCACCGGTGAAAGGCTGCCCAGGATTTCCAGTGAACTGGTAACCGGAAACAACCGAGATTGCGGTTGTCAGTGATTCATTTTGCGGAGTCGCCGGATCATCGACGCGTCTCGCAATGACGTTGAGACCCTGAGCCTGCGAAATTCCATCCGAAAAATAGATGAAGCCATTGATGTTCCCGTAGCTGGAGGAATAGCTCGTGCCAGGATAAATTTTAGAGATCCAGGCAATGTCGTCGGGTGCAAGTTTCGGCAAACCTGCGGTGACACGGGGCTGACAAAAAAGCACGGGAAACATCAATGGCAAGCCGGCAACATCGTCCAAGTTGCAGTTCAGGACCTGCTGCGACAGGACTTCCAGATTGATCTGGGAATGATCGAGTCCCGAGAAGTGACCCAACTCATGAGTGATCGCCTCATCAAATTCATCGGAGGTGAGCTCGTAGTTTGAAGTTGCCTGGTTGAAGACGCCATCTTGAAATTCTCCATTCAGCAAAACCAGCGCCGAGACGATATGGCCCGTGGAACCATCAGCTTTGCAGATTCCGGCGAAACCGATGACAGCCGGATCGATGCCCAACCCGGAACGAATTGATCCGTTGGCGTCGAACATTATAGGAGTCTGGGTACCGTTCCGGCAGGCGGCCTGAGCAGCGTTGAAGTCCGCTACGGTTTTGATGTCCGAAGATGTGTTGGCAACCGAAATCGGACCTGTATAGCTAAAGCTAATCGCAGCTGTAGGAACTGAGCTCCAGGTGTCGAACATGTTCTTCACGCGAATCAGACCAGCCGCGTTATTGATAATGACTTTTCCGGAAGGATCCACACTCATCGGGCCGCTGTCCACCGTGTATCGAATCGGCATCGCGGCCGGGTCCCAGGTATAAGGCACTCCCTGCTGCGGCGATGCGGGGCCGGTTACACCTATCGGCCCACCGGCGACCACCAACCCTGCGAATGTGAATATGGCGGCGAGCAGGAGCAGTGCGGGGCGCTTCACTTTTGAGCTCCCGCGAGAGCCCGTATCGTTTCCTCTAACGCAGCAAGAGGCACACGACCTGTTGTCCGGCCGAGCATGCCTCGCGCCTCCGTAGAAAGCGCGAGGTTCCTTGCGGTTGTCTTGGCTGTGACGCCATTGAAAAGACCTGCGTTGCCGTGCCCGTTTAGAGCCGAGGCGTTTCCGGCTGCGTCGCGCAGGATTCGAAATCGCCCTTGTTCCATGCCCACCGGACTGGTCAGACCGTACGGGGAATTGGGATTGAGAAACAGAAGCACCTCTTCGGTTTTACGGTAACCCGCGGCGTCGGAGGAGTCTCGAAAATCCCATATGTACTGACGGAATGTGTAGGTTGAGGATGCTGCGCCTTTTAATACGCGATCCACTTTCAAAGTCACCACAACAGTCTGCAAGTCGGAGAATTGGGGATGAGCTTCAACCTTGGCGGAAAGAACGTGTCCGCGTAAAATCGTTTCCGCCTGGCCCACCATCTGGTCGAGATCTGTAGGCGCGGTATAGGCTCCGCGCTGCGCGCACACGGCTGACGCAAGCGAAAACCAGGCAAGGCAACAAATTATCGACCGTCGCATAGCGGGGGATTCTATGTACTATATTTAAACGTTGCAAGTGCTTTTTTACCCCGCCGGGGGTACTAACGCTGGGGTAGTTTGATGAGTAATAGAACCCGTTCCAGCCTCCGCCGATGCAGGTTTTGTTCAAAGCGGTGGCGATCAGACATGCCGTCGAGCCTTCCCATCTGTCACCGAGGACCGTTAGAATGTGCTGAACAAAAGCGGAGTCGCCATGAGTGAAAATCCTGTTCGGGAAATTCCTCCGGTTCGCGAAATTTCATTGATCGGGTTCGGAGAATTTGGCGGGATCTTTGGAAGTGATTTGGCAGCCGCAGGGATTCGTCTGTCCGTGTTCGATATCCTTTTTAATTCCGGGCAATCGCGGGCCGCGATGCTGGCAAAAGCCAAGGACGGGAACGTCCGCGCGTGCGAGAGCCTGGAAGAGGCAATTCGCTCCGCGGACCTGGTGATCTCCGCGGTGACCTGCTCGGCTGCCGCGGAGGTGGCTCGAAATTCCGTTCAATATCTTGGCAGCGGCCAGATCTACCTGGATATTAATTCTGTTTCGCCGGAAACCAAACGCGAGATCGCGCAAATTCTGGAACCATCGAAGGCAATTTTTATTGAGGCTGCTGTGATGGCGCCCGTTTCGCCGCAGCGGCTCAAAGTTCCCATGTTGCTCGGTGGGGCCGCGGCGGAGACGGTGGCTCCGGGTCTCCGCGCGATCGGCCTGAATGTAACGCCTGTGAGCAGCCGCATCGGCGTGGCATCGGCCGTCAAGATGTGCCGCAGCGTAATTATTAAAGGAATCGAGGCGCTGACCGTCGAATCGCTATTTGCGGCGCGCCGCTACGGCGCGGAAAAGGAAGTTCTCGCATCACTGGCCGCGACCTATCCGCACATGGGCTGGGACGGGATGCTTCCTGACTACCTCATCAGCCGTGTTGCGGAACATGGCAAGCGCCGTGCCGCCGAAATGCGCGAAGCTGCCGAGACGCTCAGGAATATTGGCCTTGAACCGTTGACTGCGCTGGCAACGGCGGAGCGGCAGGATTGGCTTGTGCGAGGTATGGCCGAGCGTAAGATTTCGATTCGTCCCGGTGAACCTTTTTCCTGGCAAGAACTCGCCGATACGATTGTGGATGCTGCGTCCTCGGAGAAATCGCCTGTACGAGCTCGCACGGGCGATTAGCCCAGGCATTGGTACCGCCCGATTACTATAAACGAGCATAGTGAGCCTCAATTTTAAGAACCGCACCCTTGCAAAAGGCGCAAGAGTGCGGCACCCAACATTCACCCAAGCTTCACCCAATCTTCGAAATCGATCCCAATGTGGTCACACACGAAAACCGGGATTAATCACGGTCGTCCCGAGCGAAAAATCTTTTAATCGCGGGTGCCCCATCCTTTCGCGAAGTCGCGAAAGGGTGGGTTCAACGCAACAAACTTCCTACACACAAATTCTCGGAGCGATATGCCGAATTGAAATTGCATAATTTTCTGAACACAAGTACGTAGCTCGCCGGCAGTTTTCGGTGTAACATTCATGGGCACAATTCTTGCTTGGGTGCATTTTTAGCGTTCCATTTATAATTATAACGGCCAAACAAAAAATGAAATTAATCTGGGTTGCGAGAATTCTCGCCGTATTGGTTTGTTCTGTCCTTTTCATCTGTGTCCCGCCATAGCTGTTCGCGCAGGATCAAGTTGAATCAGCTTCGCGCTCAGTGTGGTCGCTGATCAAGGAAGGAAAATTTTCCGGCGAGGCGCGCTATCGCTTTGAAGCCTTCGAGCGCGACGGCGCGCCTTTTACTGAGCCTGCTTACGCTCCTACACTCAGGATCGTGCTGGGCTACGAGACGCCGACATTTCACGGCTTTTCCGCTTACGCAGAGGGCGCTGCGCTGATTGTGACTGGGCCGGCGGACTACAGCATCCCAACTGTTCCCTACCAGAATCGCCCTGATCGGCCTGCGATTAATGATCCGCGCTACCTGGACCTGAATCAGGGCTATCTGAGATGGACGGGTGGACAGCCGGGCAGGAAATTGACCCTGACGCTGGGCCGCCAGGAAATCATGCTCAATGACGGACGTTTTATTACCATTTCTAATTGGCGACAGGACCATCAACATTTCGACGCAGCTCAACTGAAACTGGATCTGCCGGTTAATTTTTCATTCCGCTACGCCTATTTGAATCGCGTGTTCCGCACGGTGGGTTCCGATGCGACCGACGGCAAGCCTCCCATGCATTCGCACCTGCTGGAGCTTGCCTGGAA
The DNA here is from genome assembly GCA_025463105.1 of Candidatus Acidiferrum typicum. Lineage (GTDB taxonomy): Bacteria > Acidobacteriota > Terriglobia > Acidiferrales > UBA7541 > Palsa-360. The sequence goes on from JAOAPW010000476.1 coordinate 7,453, forward strand.
AAAACCGAGCTGGGTCAACGTCTCGCTCTATGGCGTGTTGCTCGACTTTCGGCTTCCGGTCCTTTACACGCAATCCACGCAAACATTTGGCCTGCGCGCGACCGGCCCTTATCAGTTCACGAAAAACTGGAGCGCGCTGTACGCCGCGGAATTCGCCAACCAGAGGAACTTCGGAACCAATCCCGCATATGTAAACGTAAACTATTATTTAGGGGAATTTGGCCCGGCGTGGCATGGGTTCGGAGTCCAGGCGGGATACGCTTTACTGCAAGGCCATAGCGTTACCGACAAATTGACCACGCCGCTGTCGCATCCTTTTAATGGATGGACTGACTTGTTCGCCAACGATCCGAGCCTTGGGAAAAGCCATGGACTGGAAGCCCGCTATTTGACCGCCACGGAAAGGCCTAAATTTTTGAATGGCGGCGATATCAGAGCGATCTATTACGATTATCACTCCGATAGCAATCGTACTCACTACGGCAGTGAACTCGATGCGGCAATGTCATATCGAGTCAAGCGCGTGAGCAAGCGATGGGAAATCGGATGGCGATTCGGGCGCTACTGGGCCGATCATCTCTTCACGAACGCCATACGCACATCGATTTATACGAGCTACTCGTTGTGATTCGTTGTACACACGAACGATTCATGCAACAATCCCGGCACATTTATTTGTGAGTGTTATCGATCTTCGAGAGTGAAAGTCCGTTCAACCTGGAGAGCATGATGATGAGACGAGTTCTTTTGTCAGGCGTTGCGATTGCAATTCTGATGAGCATTTCGTGCGAAGTTCGTGCGCAGACCGAGGTGACATTGGTCGCGCCGGGCGGAATTCGCTCCGCGGTCGAACAACTCGCTCCGGGCTTCGAAAAAAAGACGGGCTATAAGATTAAGGGAACGTTCCTCTCCGGCGGCGGGACGAAGCAGGAAGTTGTGCGCGGCGGTGCCTACGATGTCGCCATCGTGCAGCCGCCCTTTCCGGATGTTCTGGCCTCGGGCAACGTGGTGGAAACAAGCGCTACTCCCCTTGCTTCCGTTGCCGTGGGCGTTGCGGTGAAGAAG
>JAOAPW010000480.1 GCA_025463105.1 Candidatus Acidiferrum typicum
GCCGTTCAGGTGCGCTTCCCGTCCCTTCTCATCCGCAAACGTGTCAAAAATTCCAAATTTTGCTCCCCCGAGCTTGACGGCATACCAGGTGCTAGTTCCCTGTTCCTTTTCCGCCAGCGTCTGAGCCGATTTCAAGAACTCAGCTACCGCCTGCTCCTTACCCGGCTTCGCTTCCACCTCCGCCCAAATCGCAAGTTTTGACATGATTGACACCTCCAATGGGTTCGATGCCACCTCCGCGAATGGGGTTACGATCTAACTTGAGGCCGGTCTAGTTTTTTGGCCCAAGCGGACTGGAAAAGTTTCGTAGGACTGGCAGGAACTTTGGTGGAGGGCTACTGGCCCCGCTGCCGACTCATTGCACCCGAAGCGGCAAACCCGACGCCATGCTAGAATAATTGTCTTGTCCCGCAGTGGTGGGGCCACCCTTCATGCCAAAAGCCGGATTCATAAGCCTGGGATGCCCGAAGAACCTCGTGGACAGCGAGGTCATGATGGGTATTCTCGCGCGCAATGGTTACGAATTCACGCCGCGCGCGGAAGAAGCGGAAGTCCTCATCGTCAATACCTGCAGCTTCATCGCTCCCGCGCAAAAGGAATCGATCGACACGATTCTGGAGATGGCCGAATACAAAACATTCGGCGCGGCAAAAAAATTAATCGTGGCGGGCTGCCTGGTGGAACGCTACCGCCAGCAAATTATCGAGCAAATTCCCGAAGTCGACGCCGTGATTGGCACCGGTGAACTCGAAAATATTCTTGCAGCCGTTGAAGGCCAATTGCGGTTCGATGCGGGCGCCGCGGCAAGCCTGCCTTCCTATCTGTATCATGACCTCACGCCGCGAATTCTTTCGACGCCGCAACATGCCGCGTACATCAAGATTGCGGAGGGCTGCGACCATCCCTGCACTTTCTGCATCATTCCGCAACTGCGCGGAAAATTCCGCAGCAGGCATTTTGAGTCCGTTGTGCGCGAAGCGGAAAGCTTGGCAGCTGCCGGAGTACGTGAGGTAACGCTGATAGGTCAGGACACCACGTCGTACGGGGAAGACCTGGGATTGCGCGATGGTCTGCCGCTGCTGCTAGAACGCCTCGCGGACGTTGAGGGCCTGCAATGGGTGCGGTTCCTGTACTGCTATCCGAACCGCGTAACACAGCGGCTGCTCGACACGATCGCCGCGCACCCGCGCCTCGCAAAGTATATGGACGTGCCGCTGCAGCATGCCAGCCGGAGCGTGCTGGCTCGGATGAAGCGCGGCTCGAACGGCGACGCGTTTTTGCAATTGCTGCGCCGCATTCGCAAGACCATTCCCGGCGTGGCGCTGCGAACTTCGTTTATCGTTGGATTTCCAGGTGAAACTGATGCGGATTTCCGGGAATTGTGTGATTTTGTAAAAGCGGCGGAATTTGACTGGATGGGCGTTTTCCCGTACTCGGACGTCGACAACGCCTCCAGTTTTGCGCTCGATGAAAAAGTTGACGAGGAAACGATTAAGGATCGGCAGAACCGCTTGATGGAAATTCAGCAGAAAATCTCGGGGCGCAAGCTGTGGCGTTTTCGCGGTGCGCGCGCGACAGCGCTGGTTGAAGGACCTTCCAGGGATACGCCGCTAGTTTGGGAAGCGCGTCTCGAAGGCATGGCACCGGATATCGACGGCAAGCTGTACTTGAACGATATCGAAGTGGCGCAGACGGACAGGCAAGAGTGCCTGTCCTACAAAACCGCGCGGCCCGGCGACGTTGTGACCGTCGAAATTACTGAGACGCATGAGTATGACCTGGTCGGGCGCGTCGTCGAGATCCTGGATGTCCCGCGGCCGACTGCATTGCATTCGGCTGTGACCGGGCCCGTGCAGCGCGTTTCCACCGGCGCCGTGCTGCGCGTTCTGGCTTAGGCACTGCGCTTCGTCCGTCATTCCGAACGAAGTGAGGAATCTCTCAGGGTTTAGATGCGAAGCGAAAGAGGGATTCCTCGGCAAGAAGCGTGCCTCGGAATGACAACATTTTTTGTTTGTTAGCGAGTCGCTAAGGCGATCGCAAAAAAATCATCGTGAGTAGAGCGTATGAAACTACGATGCCCCATTTGCAAGAAACCTACTGATTCGGAAACGTCACCGGAGTTTCCCTTCTGCAGCAATCGTTGCCGCGAGCACGATCTCGGGAATTGGGCCATGGAAAAATATAAAGTGGCCGTGCCGATGATAGACGAATCGGAACCGGAAGACATAGAGAACGAGGCGAATGAGCCAGCCCACCGCGAGCATCCCGAGCACGACGACGAGTAATACTGCACGCAAGCCGCGCATCTCGCTCGCGATTGCAACTGCTTTCGGCCTCGGTTATCTGCCGAAAGCACCGGGAACGTTTGGCTCACTGGCTGGTCTTGCTTTAGCGCTCTTCCCTATCTACTTCATGGCACTCGGCGCATGGGCATGGGGAGGGATTGGGGTAGCTGCCTCTACCGGTGGGACACTCACTATGGACTCGTTCATCTTCTTCCAGTGTCTGCTGGCAATCGCAGTGGCATTGATTGGCGTGTGGACTGCAGACCGCGCGGCAAAATATTGGAGCACCAAGGATCCGCAGCGAGTCGTCATCGATGAAGTTTCCGGTCAGCAAATCACTCTCTTGCTCGGTGGCTTCTGGCCTCGGCACACGTCGCCCACGATCTTTCCGGGGAATACCAGCATTGTCGGGGCAAACCATCCCCTCAGTTTCGGTATGATGGCTTCGCCCAACTGGAAATATTTGCTGCTGGGCTTTATACTTTTTCGGGTATTCGATATCTGGAAGCCCTTTCCCGCGAGGCAAGCCGAATCTCTCCCCGGCGGCTTGGGAATCATGGCGGACGACTGGATTGCGGGAATTTACGCGGCGCTGGGGCTGTGGATTGCCCGGGCGGTTGGCATTTAAAATTTATGGTAGCGCGGTCTCTGGACCTGAACGCAAAGGTAAGACGCGCAGGTTTTCTTTAGCATCAAAGAAAAAGAAATGGCCTCACCTCCGAAGAGGTGAGCTACAACACCGGATTTGAGAATTTAATTTGGACACGAACGGCATACCACGCATCGATCGCATTCTGCCGGGAGCGGCTATCCCCGGCGGAGACGTCACGATTTACGGCAGCGGTTTCGTGCCGCGCCCGAACACGCGTCCTCTGGTGCGCTTCGGTGAAACGGAAGCCAGCCTGCTCATCTCCGCGCAGGATCACTTGATCGCGCGCGTGCCGGACGGAGCCCTGGGCGGCATCGTGAGCGTGGAAACTTCCCGCGCGAAGAGCCAGCCTTTCGCATTTCATCTCGGGGTGCAGATCGCCGATAATCTTCACCCGGTCGCCAACCCCGCAGTGGACGTCGAAGGAAACATTTACGTCACCTATAGCGGACAGCGCGGGCAGCAAGTTGCCGTCTCGTTGTACAAAATCACGGCCAATTACACGGTGAAGCCCTTCGTCACCGAATTGATGAATCCCACCGGCCTGGCTCTCGATCGCGAAGGATACCTCTACGTTTCCTGTCGCAACGACGGAACCGTGCATCGCATCTCGCCCGATGGACGCTCTCAACTTTGGGTCGAGGGAATGGGCACTGCGACCGGAATCGCTTTCGATACGATCGGCAATTTATTCGTCGGCGACCGCAGCGGCACGATTTTCAAGATCAGCCCCACGCGGGAAATTTTTGTTTTTGCGACGCTAGAACCTTCCGTCGCGGCTTATCATCTCGCGTTCAGCCCCACCGGCGAACTGTTTGTGACCGGCCCCACGACCTCGAGTTTCGACCGCGTGTTTCGCATCAATCAGAAAGGCGAGATCAGCACTTTTTTCCGAGGACTCGGCAGGCCGCAGGGACTCGCATTCGACCGCAGAGGAAATCTGTACGTTACCGCTTCTTACGCGGGACGCCGCGGTATTGTGCGGATTGCTCCCGATGGCAAGGCCGAACAAGTGCTCGGCGGCAGCGGCCTGGTGGGACTTGCGCTGCTGCCGGGGAATCGTGCGATCCTTGCGACGAGCGGCGCGCTTTTCAGCCTCGACTGGGACGTCGAAGGGCTTCCACTGCCTCGCTAATCCAATCATGAAAGCTGAGATCATCGCAGTCGGATCGGAACTGCTTACCCCGGATCGGGTGGACACCAATTCCCTTTTCCTAACCGCGCAACTCAACCGCCTCGGCATCGAAGTAACGCGCAAAACTGTAGTTGGCGACGAACTTGGCGCCCTGCGCGAAGCATTTGCGGGGGCGATGGAACGCGTCGAGTTGGTGATCGCGTGCGGAGGCCTGGGTCCCACCGAGGACGACCGCACGCGTGAAGCCGTGGCCGACTTGCTGGGACGAAAACTTGAACGCAGCGCGGAAGTAATGAGCAAGATCGAAGCGCGCTTTCGCCAGATCGGCCGGCCCATGTCCCAAGTAAACGCGCGGCAAGCGCTGGTACCGGAAGGCGCAACGGTACTCGAAAATCCGCGCGGGACCGCTCCTGGTCTTTGGCTCGAAGCGCGCGGACACATCGTAGTTCTTCTGCCAGGCCCGCCGCACGAATTGAAAGCCATGTTCGGCGCCCAGGTGGAACCGCGTCTGGCGCGTCTTTCGACGGGCGTGCGTCTTCTGGCGCGCGAGATGCGCGTTGCGGGAATGGGCGAATCGGACGTCGATCAGCGCATCGCGCCGATTTACACACGCCATGATGACGTCACAACGACGATTCTCGCTGCGCCGGGTGAAATTCAAATTCATCTACGCACGTGGTCCGCGGACCAGGCGGCCGCACAGCGTCTGCTTCAGCAGATCGAGGAGAGTATCGTGCTGGCGCTGGGCGAGGCCGTCTTCACCACTGAAGGAGAATCGATGGAAGAAGTCGTGGCTCGCGAACTGACTCTGCATCAAGCGACCATCG
>JAOAPW010000485.1 GCA_025463105.1 Candidatus Acidiferrum typicum
GATGGTCACAGCGTTAGCTCCGCTCTCGCGCCGTACTTGTGATTGAGATGAAAAGACAAGCGCTACGCATCGTAATTCCTATCGTGCTATTCGCCGTTGCCGCGGCCTGGGCGCAGCAGTCGCCAGCCCCTGCGCAAGCTCCGGGGCAAGCTCCGGTTTCGGGGGACAAGCAGGGAACGATCGTTCGCAACGTTAACCTGGTGGATGTATTGTTCAGCGTGGTGACCAAGCGCGAAAAGCTGGTCACCGATTTGAATAAAGAGGATTTCAAAGTTTTTGATGACGGCGTTCAGCAGGAAATCTCTTCTTTCAGCCAACCAACCGATCTGCCTCTTCGCATCGGCATGGTGCTGGACACATCCAATAGCATTCGTGACCGTTTGAAATTCGAGCAGGATGCCGCGATCGATTTTCTGTTTAACGCAATACGTCGCGGGAGGGATCAGGCCTTCCTGATGACCTTCGACGATGGTCCCCAGGTCATCAAAGATTTCAGCGGTGATTCAGGCGAGCTTCGCGACACGATCTTGAAGCAGCGTGCCGGCGGCGGTACGGCGCTGTACGACGCGGTTTACGCCGCCAGTCAGCAATTGCTGAATAAATCTCCTCTACCTGCTGGCCCGAATACGGATGTGCGCCGCGTGCTGGTGGTGATTTCCGATGGCGATGACAACAGCAGCAATCGTTCGCGCGGCGCGGCCGTCGAGATGGCGCAGCGCGCCGGAGTGATCATCTATTCGATCAGCACGAGCACCGAATGGGTAAACATCGACGACGAGCGCGATCCCGCGAAACGCATCAATCGCAAGTATGAAAAGGGCGAGGGCGATCACGTTCTCGAGCAGTTGGCCCTGGAAACCGGCGGGCGCGCGTTTTTTCCTTATCGAGTCGATGATCTCGGGCAGTCGTTTCTGGACATCGGCGACGAATTGCGCCATCAATATGCTCTGGCTTACAGTCCCGGGAATCGCGCACCGGATGGACGATTCCACACGATTCGCATTCAGGTTGGTCGAAAAGATCTGATCGTGCGATCACGCAAAGGCTATTATTCTGTGCCAACGTCTCCGTCGCCCGTGCCGCCTGCGCCAGCGAATCCTTAGATCAATTCCTCACGGCAGATTGCGACGTCAACTGTTTCTTCCTATGCTGTCAGCGCAGGAATCTGCGCGTTTCGGTAGCGCCGGCACCACAAACCTGCCGAAGCACTGTGTAAGGGGTGGGAATTAGAAGCTGCGGAAAATGATTGTGCGCCTTCGTGACGCAAAACTACTTGGTCGGTGCGTAATACCCGCGACGCGCGAGGGCGGAATAATCCTTGTTTTTCATGTCCACCCTGATTTTGCGGTAGCTGCCATCTCGCGCCTTATTGGACGGGACATAGCCGATCGTGTATTGGCTGCGCAACTCCTCGGAGATCTGATCGAAGGCCTGCTCGAGATTTTTCTCGTTGCGCACCACGATCATGCGCCCGCCGGTTTCGTCGGTAAGCTTCTTGGCAACTCCCTGGTCGCCTCCGTCGGCGGCAATCAGCAGAATGTGGACGACTGTGTCTGTGCGTTGAGCCGCTTCGATTGCATCCTGCAACTTCAACTTGCTTCCCGTGTCTTCCGCGTCGGTCAGAATGACCATCGCTTTCCGGCCGGCTTCATCGGCGAGCTTGTCGTGCGCGGCGAGGTAGACGGCGTCATAAAAATCGGTGCCGCCATTGTTGCGGCTTGTCGGAACCGGTCCCTGCCCCACACCACCCGCCGCCGCATTTCCCTGGGCGCGGTTAATGGCGCGGTCGAGCCGAGAATGGTCATCGGTGAAATCGGCGAGAAGGTCCACATCGAGATCGAACGTCATGACCATGGCCAGATCGCCCTTGCGCATCACGCGCCGGAGGAAGCGCGATCCCATTTCCTTTTCGATCCCCAGCATGAATTCCTCGCTGCCGCTGGTGTCAATCAGCAGACCGAGAGTGATTGGAAGATCCGACTCCGCGGCGAAGTTGGTGATTTCCTGCGCCTGGCCATCCTCAAAGACCTGAAAGTCATCAATCTTCAAGCCTGTGACGATGGCTTTATGTTTGTCGCGCACGGTGGCGAAAATGTTCACCAGGTTAACTTGAACGCGAATCTGTCCCGGTGGGGCGGCATAGACCAGGCCCGCGGCAAGGGCTGTTACGCACAGAACTGAGAGTGCCGCTCGAATGCGCATTGTATAATCTCCTCCGGCAACGTTTCGATCCGGTTGGATGCGGCGCCGGAATTTTAAGATGCGTGGGAGCATAGTGCAGGCTCCTGCGGGAACAGCGACGAGACCCTCATGAATTGTACACGAAAAATTCTGTGCGCCGGACTCGCGCTCTGCGCCGCTGGAGCAGGCTGGGCCATGCCGCAAGCGCCGCAACAAGCCCCGCAAGGCGCGCCCGCTTCTCAATCTCCCGGCCAGGCTCCCACTCTACAAGGGCCGGATCCGCGCGCGCGCATACGGACGACAGTGACGCTGGTCGTCGTGCCCGTCACGGTAAAAAATGGCGCGGGAGAACTGGTTAGCGACCTTGAGCAGAAAGATTTCCGAATTTTCGAGGACGGGATCGAGCAGCAGATTTCCTTGTTTTCAATCGATGCATTTCCACTGTCGGCAGCCGTGTTGATCGATGACGATTTGAAAAGGAGTTCGGCGGACCGCGTGCAGAAGACGCTCGAGACTTTGGCGGCGGGATTCAGCCCGTCCGACGAAGTTTCTCTCTGGCGTTTCGATGAGGTTCCCGAACTCATCTCCGAATCAGGTTTTATAGCCGATAATGACGCGCTTCTTACGCAGCTGAAGCGAATCGATCTCAGCAGCTCTTTCCCGGGAGTCGGCTCCGCGGTGATGACCGGCGAGCCGCGCGTGAACACGCAGTCGCCGACTGGCGCTCCGAAGCGCTCGGCCATGTCGATGGGGCACCCGAATTACAAACACATTAACGATGCCATTTACGCGGCGGGGGAACAGTTGCGCGACCGTCCTCGCGAGCGGCGCAGAATTATTTTCCTGATTTCGGACGGGCAGAACGCCAAGAACAACACGCACAGCTATGATGAAACGCTCAAGCTGCTGCTTTCCGCCGATATTTCCGTGTATGCCATTGGAGTCGGCGAAGCGAATCTCAACCGAGGCATTACTTTCCTTGGAAACAACATTCTCTCGAAATATGCACACGCGACCGGCGGAGATATTTTCTACGCGTCGAGCCGCGAAGATCTGGAAGGATTGTATCCACGCGTCTCCGAGCAGGCGCGCAATCAATACACTCTCGCTTACTCGGCCGCGAAAACCGATCACACGCAGCCCTATCACAGCATCGAAGTGCGCGTCGAACGCCCAGGTCTCTCCATGCTTGCGCGTGACGGCTACTACCTCAATGCGCTGCCGTGACGCTGTGGCGCCGGCGCCTCGCCGGCGATTCTGATTTTTTAACGAGACAGAAATCCGCCGGCGAGACGCCGGCGCCACGAAAATCCTCGCGCGTCGACAAAATATTTTCTCGCGAGATATTTTTTCCGTCATCATCTAATTCGATACGAGCCTTCCGGAATTTTTTCTTGACTTCCATTCCATTCACTCGTAAAACGGCTTAAGCGAGTCAATGTGGCGTTACTCGCTGCTCCGAGGGGAGAATGGTTCACGGAGCGATTGCGCGAACGAGACACACACGGGAAACGCCAGACGGCCACACGGCGTGAACGTTTCCAGCGGGGCACTCGCCACGGCGAGTGTCCCGCTTTTGTTTTCTACTTCAATTGCGGGAAATTATTCTTCGCCGGAGGCGCTGGCGGCCGCGCCTTGTTCCCGCGCGGGACAAATGGATTCGTAATCGCAGAACTTGCATGAGTAGCCTGGCCTGGCAGGAAAATTTCCTGCGCGAATATCGGCGGCGGCTTCCTGAATCTCCGCGCGAACTTTGTTGAGTTTCTTGTCATCGCGTGATGCGCTGGCGGTCTGGTTCGTTTGCAGGTTGTAGAACGTGAGCCGCAAGGGATTCCAATCGAACATTTCGTGGGCCGCGAGAGCGTAAACGCTCAGCTGCAGATCTTTTTTCGCTTTGTCCTCATCGCGCGGCCTGCCCGTTTTGTAATCCACGATTTCTTCCTCGCCCGGGGCCAGACGATTCACCTGGTCCATCCGTCCGGTGAGGATGACGTTATTTTCCATCGGCAGCTCGAACGGCTTTTCCTGCGCGATCACGTCGGGAGGCGAGGCCAGCGTACTCGCGTGGAACGCCCGCAATTGTGTGATGCCATCTTTCTTGTATTCCTGTTCCTGATAGTCGTCCTCGAAACCGGAGGAAGTCCATTCAAGCTCGAATTTTTTCTCGACTTCCTCAAAGGGCAACGCTCGTCCCTTGGCCAGTTCGCCGATGAAGTATTTGATCGTGTTGTGCATTACGCTGCCGAAACTAATGGCGGCAGCGGGACCGCCTCGCAATCTCCAGGCGCGAGAGAACAAATATTTCTGGGGACAAGAGTCCAGCGTATCAATGCCCGAAGGACTAAGTTGCAAAGGCTCCGCAACGGGCGGGCGATGCGAGACGGCCCACTCCGTAATTTGCGAACCGATTCGCGCGGTGTTCTTGGGCAATTCAAAAAGTGTCGGCGAAATATCCGGAGTAACAGCGGAGTCATTCGCAGGAGCCGGCGCAATCTGTTCGATGTCGCGGCGCTTGATTTGCGCATCCATCAGAATGTCGTCGAGAAATGGCGAGGGCTTGGAACGTTTATTCGCGACTGTATTGAGCGTCAGGCGATTGCGCGCGCGCGTGACGGCCACATAAAACAGGCGGCGCTCCTCCTGGATATGAAAACTCCCGTGCGGCTGCTCTTCCTTGATCAATTCGGCGGGGAATTCGAGCACGCGCGGCCTTTCTCCCGCTGGGAACCCGCGGTGGATTAATCGCAAAACGTAGACGTTATCGAATTCGAGTCCCTTCGCGGCGTGGACGGTCATCAATTGCACAGCATCGCCGGGTTCCTGTTCCAGATTGATTGTGCCGCCGGCCTGCTCGAAATAATCCAGATACTCGACAAATTCCTTGAGGCGTTGCGTTTCGCTTTTCGGCTGCCAGTCGCGGACAAATTGCGCCAGCCGGTCGAAATATTTGCGGTCTTCCTTCGAGACAGCGGAGCCAATCTTCAATGCTTTGGCGATCTCGTCAAATAATTCGGCTGCCGTGAGGCGGTACGCTTTCTTTCGCAGTTCGGTGATCAGCTCGACGAGTTCTCCCGCGTGGCGCTCGCCTCCAGAGAAGGGAAGTTCGCCCTGAGCGGATTGCACGGTGTCCCAAAGAGACGCGCCTTTGCTCTTTGCTGTGCGTTCCGCGAGACGCACGAGGTCACTCGCGTCCAGCCCCCACGCAGGCATGGCCAGCGCGCGCGCGCAAGCGACATCGTTCGACGGCTGATCGATCAATCGAAGATACGCGATAACATCCCGTACAAGCCGGTGCGAAAGAATCGATAAATTTTTAATGACGAACGGAATCTTGCGCGCCTTGAGGACCTCCACCAGCTTATCGCGATGCGAGTGGCCGCGGTAGAGCACGGCAAAGCTGCGCCACTTCGCTCCGGCACGATGCAGCCGCTCGAGTTCACGTGCGACCCACTGCGCCTCCGCCTCATTCGATTCGTGCGTTACGATCCGCACTTTTTCGCCATCTTCGCGAACAGCCGTCAGCGGATACTCGGGGATATTATTTGGTTTTTCATTGTGACGGATGGCCTGGCCCGCGACGCGCAGAATTCGTCCGGCTGAGCGGTAGTTAAGAGTGAGAGGGCGAAGCAGGCCATCCCTGCCCGAGCGTGAGCCGGCGAAGCGGTTCAGAAAAATCGTGAAGCTGCCGAAGGATGCTCCGCGAAAACGGTAAATCGCCTGGCGATGATCGCCGACGACAACGAGGTTGGGGCGGTCGCCGGTCAGCAGCCAAAGCAACTCAAGCTGCGCGATGTTGGTATCCTGAAATTCGTCGACCAGAATGTAGCGATAGCGCGCGCGGAGCTTTTCAAGGAGCGCTTTGTCTTCGCCAATGCGCACGACCGCGTCCATGATTTGCGTGCCGAATGTCAGCAACTTGCGTTCGCGCAGCAGCAGATCGCTTGCACGGTAAGCCCGGGCGATTTCCAGGAGCTTGGCGATTTCCAGATCGCGAACGGAGCGTTCGTCTTCGGGCATGGCGCCGCGAACGCGCCGGAAATTCTCGGCCTGCTCGTCAGCATATTTTTGGTAATCGTCCGGCGAGACGAGTTCGTCCTGGCAACGCGAGAAAAATTCCACGAAGTCGCCGAGAAATTGTCCCGGCTCGGCCAGGCGCCGGAACTGGTCAAGCTGCAGAAGCGGAAGATTACGGCGAAGCAAAATCCAGTGGTCGATCTGGTCAATCGGCTTGAGATCTGGATTCACTTCCTGGAGCAGCGCGTTACAGAACGCATGGAAGGTGCTAAGCGTGACTGCCTCGGCGCGCTCGACGGCAGATTCGCCGCTCTCGCGGGCCGCCGCCACCACGCGATATTTCATTTCCGCGGCAGCCTTGTCGGTGAATGTCAGGCCAAGGATTTCCGTTCCGGTGAGCTCGGGCTGGGTTTCGAGCAGATAACGGATGCGCTCGGTGATGACGCGCGTCTTCCCCGTGCCCGCGCCGGCCACAACCACCAGCGGTCCCGCACCATGATGTGCCGCTGCGCGCTGCTCCGGGTTGAGCTGGATTCCCGGTGCGGGAGCGAGAGCGTAGTCAAACAGGTCAGCCATCGAAAATCATCCTGTAAGGAACAGTAACACAGGCCAAGCGAAGCGTGCCCACCGCTGGCACTCTTCGTGCGATAAAGTTTACTGGAAGAGAGATGGGATGCCATTGCCTTTGGCGATATATTGTGTTATGGTACACGGCAAAATTGGACGCTAACTGACTGAAGGAGAACGAGCTAGCGAATAATATACTTCGATATTAGAATGTAGCGGTTGGGAGGGCAAAATGCGCAGTCAGCCCCAGGATCTACCCAAAGAGACTCCTCTGGAACGCATCTTCCGAAAATTGATCGGAAGAAAGATGACAGCACTGGAAAGAGTCTCCTTCCACCTGAAGTCCTCACTGAAACCGCTCAAGCGCAAAGCGCTGTAGGACATCTCCGTCAGAGCCGAAATTGACCCTTCTTCTTCACTCTCCTATACTAAGTCATTCACGAGCCGCTTTCCGGCGCGGCGCCCGCCGAAGATAATTGCAAGGAGAACCGCCATGGATCAGGCCGTCATCCTAAGCGCTGTCCGCACCCCCATTGGAAAATTTCAGGGCGGGCTCGCCCCGCTTTCAGCTCCGCAATTGGGCGCAAAAGTTGTCGCCGAAGCTGTGCGCCGCGCGGGCATCGAGCCGAAATCGGTCGATGAAATCATCATGGGAAATGTTGTGCAGGCTGGACTCGGGCAGAATCCGGCGCGTCAAGCGGGTTTGGGTGGCGGGCTCGACGTGCGCGTTGCGGCCATGACCATCAACAAAGTTTGCGGCTCGGGGCTGAAGGCCGTCGGCCTCGCAGCGCAGAGTGTCATCCTGGGCGAAGCGGAAATTGTGGTAGCGGGCGGCATGGAGTCAATGTCAAATTGCCCATATCTGCTGCCCGGTGCGCGCACCGGCTACCGGTTTGGCAACGCGGAAATTGTGGACTCGATGGTGCACGACGGACTGTGGGATGTGTACAACGATTTTCACATGGGCATCACGGCCGAACTCGTGGCCGAAAAGTATCGCATCAGCAGGCAGGAGCAGGACCAGTTTGCTCTGGAAAGCCACCAGCGAGCCA
>JAOAPW010000018.1 GCA_025463105.1 Candidatus Acidiferrum typicum
TCCTGGACGGCTTGCGCTCACGGTGCTCGGCAACCTGAAAGGTTTGCGTGTCTCGCCTGAGTTGCTTGCGTGATTGGATGCGCGAAGATCTCCTTGTAGAAGACTCGTAGTACCACCCCATAAAAAATGTTAGAGAATTCGCCGCGATGTCATTGACGGCGGCCCCGCACTTTGTCATCATCCGTTGGGCCTCGGAGTGCCGCGGGCCATTCGCTGGGGGAGAATATTCGACTGCGCGTCACTATATTGTCTTCAGGCAGCTCAGGCAATTGCACGCTGCTCGAAACCGAGCGGACGCGTCTACTGGTGGATGCGGGTCTTGGCAAGAAAGAAACGCTGCGGCGGCTCGCCACGGTCGAGCGCTTGGTCGACCGCCTCGACGGCATCGTCATCTCTCACGAACATAGCGATCATATCGGCGGGCTGGCTCAGGTCCTGGGCCAGTGGCGCACTACGGTGTACCTCACCGAAGCCACCCACTCTGAAGTAAACCGTATTCTGCCCGAGAGCGCGCAGAAGCGCCTTGACCATGTGGAACACATCCGCGCCGGACACAGGTTTATCGTCGGCGATATTGAAGTCTCTCCATTTTCGATTCCGCATGACGCCATTGACCCGCTGGGATTCACTTTCCGCGCGGGTGGGACGAAGGTCGCCATCGTTACCGACCTCGGCTATCTTCCTGAACTCGTGAAATTTCACTTGCGCGAATCCGATTGCCTGATGCTGGAATCCAACCACGATCTTGAAATGCTGAAAGTTGGGCCGTATCCCTGGCACATCAAGCAGCGCGTGATGAGCCGAACGGGACACCTCTCGAATCACACGGTCAGTGAATTCCTGGCCGATTCAGAAGGCTTCGATGCCCACGCGCGATACGTCGTGCTTGCCCATCTTTCCGAGAACAATAACAATCCTGACGTAGCCCGCATTTCCGCCCAGGAAGCTTTGGGAAGGCGGCCGGGCACCGCCCCTTATTTAGGCGAACTGATTGTTGCCTCGCAGGACACTCCGCATCGCACACTCGATCTGTAAGCTGCAATAAGTGAAAAGGAGATGGCATGAGCGACGTGACCATCCTTGCGCATTTCCGGGCCAAACCTGGCAAAGAAGCACGCCTCCTGCAGGAATTAAAGCGTCTGCCCGAACCTACCCGCTCGGAGGCTGGCTGCATCTTGTACGAACTCCACGAGTCTCAGACTGATCCGGCCCTCTTTGTGTTCTATGAGAAGTGGACGAGCCACGCAGCCCTGGATGCCCATTTTGGTACACCACACCTGCAAACGCTCCTGAAGCTTGTCCCGGAACTTGTCGAAGGTTCCCCCGAAATTACGAAGTGGAATGCTGTGAAATAGCCCTTCAGGACGATGTTTCCTACCGTTGTACCCTACGCAACTTCCGCAAGGTCGAGTCTTGCTCCCAGTTCACCGTTCGGATAACCTCGATAATTGTGAAGAAGGCCGCCCGAAAAACATTACAAGTTTGTCTGCTTTCGCCGCACCCGCTGGTGCTCAGCGAATTTGAGCGCGTGCTCACTAATCCCGCATTTACGCTGATCCCGCGGCATCTGGCATCGACGCTGGGGCCTGATCTGCGCCACCTGCAAGTCCCACGCGCCGTTGTCTATGTGGTGGACGCCCATGTTGCGCGGCCCGCGGCTGGGGCGCTGCTGTCCAATATTCTCGACCACTATCCCGAGGCGCGAATCATCGTCGTCGCTGAAAAATTCGACTCTTCGGAAAATTATTCACTGCTCCAGATGGGAGCTAAGGGGCTACTTACCTATGACGAAGCCCGGGAGCAGTTGCCGCGTGCATTGCCGCTGGTTGCCAATGGAGGATTCTGGGTTCCACGAGCCGTGCTCTCCGGATTTGTGGACTCAATCCTGGGGGGAACTCACAGCCGCCGCCTGAAGGCTGACACCTCAGCCGACTTGAGCCGCCGTGAGCAGGAAGTGCTGAATTCTCTGCTGGAAAACCTGGCCAACAAGGAGATCGGTAACAAACTCAATATCTCCGAACGGACAGTAAAATTTCACGTCTCGAACCTGTTGAGCAAATTTGGAGTTCGCCGCCGAGCCGACCTTATCCTGCTTTGTTACCAGAAGCGTAGCGTCACCCCATAAGGCAGTCAATGTAGTTTGCCCTGCCTTGCAACTTTAGTCCTTGCGGGGGCTTACAGGGTATGGTGCAGCCTGCGAAAAATTGCTATAGTCTGCGTTCCCCTGACGCGGGGGAAAGACACTAGCGGCCGGGACTACTTGCTTCCCTGATTCCAGTACGGGAGCCCGCCAGTATCGAGTGCGGACTTCAACTGGGGCCAGCCATAGTTCGGGTGTGGGCTCTACTTGGAGCCAGCTTTAATCGCTTTATTAAGGAGCACGGAAGATTTCCATGCCAACAGATCGCAGGCCAGAATATTTCAAAGGCTCTCAACTCCGCGTCGGAATCATTGGTTGCGGCTATGTCGGGCTTCCCCTCGGGCTGCGGTTTGCCGAGGCCGGTCACCGCGTTACGGGCTTTGACACCGATCCCATTAAAGTCGAGAAACTGAACCGCGGCCAGAGCTACATCCAGCACATATCCCAAAACAAGATTCAGCAGTTCGTGCAGTCCAAACACTTTGGCGCGACGACCGACTTTACGCGTCTGGCCGAAATGGATGCAGTTCTGATTTGCGTGCCCACGCCTCTCGATCAGCGCCGCGAGCCCGACCTGTCCTACGTCGAGCAGACGGCGCAGTCAATCCGGCCGCATCTGCAGCGCGGACAACTTGTGGTGCTGGAGTCGACGACGTATCCGGGGACTACCGAAGAGCTGGTGCTGCCAATTCTGGAACAGTCGGGAATGAAATGCCCCATCGCTCACGGGCCGGAAAATGAGCAAGTCAGCACGGATTTCTTTCTGGCGTTTTCCCCCGAACGCGAAGATCCGGGCAATAAACAGTATGGTTTGGCGCAGATTCCGAAAGTAGTGGGTGGCGTGAATCCGCCTTCGGGGCGCGCCGCGGTATCGCTGTACGCGCAGATCGTAGCGCGAGTGGTCCCCGTCAGCTCAACGCGCGCGGCTGAGATGAGCAAGCTGCTCGAAAATATTTTCCGGTGCGTGAACATCGCGCTGGTAAACGAGCTGAAAATGCTGGGCACGCGCATGGGATTCGATATTTGGGAAGTGATTGATGCGGCGGCGACTAAGCCGTTCGGTTTCATGCCATTTTATCCCGGACCGGGGCTTGGCGGGCATTGCATCCCCGTTGATCCGTATTACTTGTCGTGGAAGGCCCGGGAGTACGATTTCGCGACCCGCTTCATCGAGCTCGCCGGAGAAGTGAACACGGCTATGCCATATCACGTTGTCGATGCCATTGCGTCGGCCCTGAACGACCGGCAGAAGTCGCTGAAGGGCTCGCGCGTGCTGCTGCTCGGCGTGGCCTACAAAAAAGATGTGGACGACCTGCGGGAATCGCCTTCGCTGAAAATCCTCGAGCTGCTGACCGCGCGCGGCGCCAAGATTGATTACAACGATCCGTATTTTCCGGAAATTCAGAAGCTGCGCCACTACAATTTTGAAGGTATGAAATCCGTGCAGCTGGATCCCAAAATGCTCGCCGGCTACGATTGCGCCCTGATCGCCACTGACCACACTGCCTACGATTATCCGATGATCGTTGAGTCCTCCCAGCTGGTAATCGATTCGCGGAACGCCACGCGCCGTATTGCCCGCCACCGCAATAAAATCATCCTCGTCTAGGACGCCATGGGCGCGCACATTGAAAATATTCGCGAGCAACTCCGTGAAAGCTGCCGCGTAAAACAGAGTTTCTCCGATGAGTTGCTCGCCCGCATCGAGATGTTTGCAATACGTTCCGCTGAGGCCCTCGCAGCGGGGCGTAAACTGGTATTTTTTGGTAATGGCGGCAGCGCCGCCGACGCGCAGCACCTCGCCGCTGAACTGGTCGTGCGCCTGCACGCCGACCGGCCCGGCCTTCCAGCCCTGGCGCTGACCACGAACTCTTCTGTTCTAACTGCAACGGGCAACGATTACGGCTTCGAACAACTCTATTCGCGGCAGATTGAATCGCTGGTGGAGCGCGGAGATATCCTGGTGGCCATTTCCACCAGCGGAAACAGTCCCAACGTCGTGCGCGGGGT
>JAOAPW010000030.1 GCA_025463105.1 Candidatus Acidiferrum typicum
TTTCTGGGCACGCCGAGACCTTCCGTATAGAGGACGGCTAAATTGTGCTGGCTTTGCGCATCGCCTTGTTCAGCCGCCATGCGCAACCATTTCGCGGCCTCCGCGTTGTCCGCCGTGACACCTCGGCCCTTGAAATACATTTCGGCCAGGTAACGCTCCGCGATCGGATTATCCTGATCGGCGGCTTTTCTGAGCCATTTCAAAGCCTCCGCCTCGTCCTTATGAACGCCGTCGCCGGTCAGGTACGCTAATCCAATCTGTACCTGTGATTTCACATCGCCGGCGTTTGCCATCTCCTTCAAATCGGCAATTACTTTTTGTTTTGCGAGTGCCTGGTCTGAAGATTGTGCCTGCGCTAGTCCACCGGGGTGGAGTAGCAGCGCCGCCATCAACGCGATCACTATTTTGGTCATTACTTTTTCGCTCGTTACGGAAGTTTATCACGGTCGATTCGCGTGAAGAATATTTCTCGCCGTGAAAAAGCGGAGAACAGGAGGCTGAATCGACGGCTATACAGTCTCTGCGATCTCTGTGGCTTTTCTCAGCGTCCTCTGTGTTAATTTCCGAAAAACTTAAGACAGATCTCGCGGAGGAACTCAAAGTTCCACAGAAAGTACTAAACCAAAGTACCCGATCGCTCAGTCCAGCGGCCCATTGTGGCAGCAAGTTACGGGCAGCTAAAATACGCGTGGGGTCATAATGATATCCACACAAACGATTCAAGAAAGAAAGCGTGAGTTGAAAGCCAGAAGAAAGCCATTATTCGACAGATATGAAAAGAACCCCCACGAGACCAGCCTGGTTTTGGAAATTAAGATCGTGGACGATGAGATCGCGGAATGTAATCAGCAAATCGACCGCCAGAGAACAACCCGGAATTGATCGAGCAGCCCTGAGTCAGGCGACGTGAGTCGCGCTGAAATCGGGTGCGGGCTCCTTGCCTCGGAGCCCGCATAAAATACGCATCAATTGATTTGATTGCACGAAATATCAGGACGAAACGCGGACCAGCGATTGCGGAATTCTTTGGCGGCTGGAATCAGATGCCGCGGCCCGTGCGTTTCCACTTTGTCTTTGGAATGCGCGCGTGCGTATGTATTCGAGTTTTTTTCTGAGTCGAAGCGGGTCCATGCCTGCGGAGGAACACACGGATAGAAAATCCTTGTTATCATGAAACAAAAATTCTTCAGCAATGCGGCTATAGCGCAAGGGACCTCTTACCCACTCTTCAAGGGTCCTTGCAATGACGGCTCTCCAGAGTCTTTCTTCAGCGGTTCCATCATTCCGATTCTGAAAAACGGAGCTTTCAAACATGAGTTCCCCCTGGATTAGTTTGTCTTCCCCTGACATCGCTACAAGATGCAGGCTAAGTACCATCGGTTCGATAGACACGCTGAAAATCCACGAATTCCACAGGTCGCGCGAGGATAAAATTCGCATTGTTAGCATTAAAAGGCTTGGAGCGAGGTTGCTCTTGCCTCTTTGGGCACCTTCAATATTCTTGCGCGCCGGCGATCGCAGCGCCCCGGACGGAAAGATCGACAGGGACCCGAGAATTTTTGCGCTACCGCATATAGAAATTACCAGTGATCCCGGATATAGAATTTACCAAGGATCGGGCAGCCGGTTTTTTAGCGGTGAAGGCTTCACATCATTTCCGTAACTATAAGGAGTACATCAGCTTAGCGATCTTTCGCGTGATTTCCCGGCGGAGGGCAGCTGTCCTTATCTTGTACGAGCGACCAGCATCAATTTTCCAGGCTTCTGCGTAAACTTTTGGCAGATCGAAAATAGCCCTACGAAGCTCTCGTGTGAGAAATAGAAATATTAATTGGCAATAGCACGCAAGAAGTTTGAGGGTCCTGTTGTAAATGGTGCCTAAATCATGAAGACAAATCGCCCCAGCAGACTAATCTTTTCGTTTAGGAATCCGACGCTCTTCATTTTTGTGTTGCTTGTGACCTGTTTTCCAATGTACGCGGCCCCGGCACGTTTAGCGAAACATCGTTCGCGTCATCGGGGATTGCCGCTCGTTGATTCCACAGAGGGTGACATTGCCACTTTCGATGACCCGGTCGTACGCGAGGCAGCAATTCGAGCGCTTGGCCGGTACTACGGGTCAGTAGTCGCAATAGATTCCACGAACGGTCGCATCCTTACAATCGTGAACCAAAAACTGGCCTTCTCGGCTGGTTTCAAGCCTTGCTCGACCATCAAGCCCATTGTTGCCGTGGCGGCGCTGCAGGAAGGTTTCGTGACGCGCGACACAAAGATCCGTGTTGGACGGCGCAAAACCTTGACCTTGACGGAAGCGATGGCACATTCCAATAACGCATATTTTGAGGAACTCGGACGTCGCATGGGATTCGAAACTGTTTCCAGCTATGCCCGAACTTTGGGTCTAGGCGAGCTGGCCGGATATGAAATTCCCGAGGAGCAGCCCGGGACCGTGCCGGAGGCGCCGCCGAAACGCGGCGGAGTTGCACGAATGTCCAGCTTTGGCGAAGGCATTCAGATGACTCCGTTACAGTTAGGCGCGTTGGTTTCGTCCTTCGCGAATGGCGGCACGCTTTATTATTTGCAATACCCCAGGACCGAGGAAGAAAAAGAAAATTTCGAGCCACGCATCAAACGTACGCTGGATATCCAATCGCTTCTGCCGGATGTGCGCGATGGCATGCATGCCGCGGTGCTTCGCGGCACGGCACGTCGCAGCAACATGCCTGACAGCGCGCAGGCGTCGGGAAAGACCGGATCATGTTCTGATTCGGGCGAGCGTCTTGGATGGTTTGTTTCGTACGTCGACCAGCCCGACTTGAAGTTGGTGCTCGTGATTCTGATACGCGGACATGCCCACGCGGTGCGCGGACCCATGGCCGCGGGAATTGCAGGGCACATCTACCATCAGCTTCACGCCGAGGAATATTACATTAAAGAAGACTCCGACGCAGGTACTCCGGAACTTGCAATAACATCGGCTCAATAACAATAAGACATGCGCAGGGCAAAACTTCGCTGGTGTAGGGGCACGGCACTGCCGTGCCCCTACGAAAATCGAACAGATGCCGAGTGATGCGATGTCAGAAATATTTCGGGGTGGGGTCCTACCTCAAACAGTCTTCGTCTGACCGCCGTCCAGATCGATCAGAGCGCCTTGCAACAGGCGCGATTGCGGCGACAGTATGAATGCGGCAAGATTTGCAACATCCTCCGGTTCGCCCAACCTTACGACATTGGATTTGCGGACATGTTGTTCGATGGCAGCATCAATATCACCGCCGTGCTGCGCTGCCTGGGACTCCAGCAAAGCTCGCAGGCGCTCGGTGCGCACCGATCCCGGATTAATCGCATTTACCTGGACGCCGTCGCGGATGCCTATATCCGCAAGCCCCTTTGTGAACGACATGCATGCGCCGTTGACGGAACCCCCGATCGTAAATTCCGGACCAGGGGTGCGCCCTCCAACGCCGATGATGTTCAGGACCGAGCCGCGCCGCTGCTTGAGGTGAGGCCATGCCGTACGCGTCAATCGCACTGCGCCAAAGAATTTCAACGCAAAGCCGTCCATCCAATCTGTATCTGTCAATGTCAGGAAATCGCCGCGCCGCGTTGCACCCGCGTTGTTCACAACGATGTCGATGGCGCCATAGGCTTTGAGTGCGGCATCCACCAGAGCAGCGGGGGTGTCAGGCAGGCGGAGATCTGCGGCAAATGAAGTGGCCGTGCCGCCAGCAGTTTCTATTTCAGCGACTACCTTGGCGAGTGCCGCCCGATCGCGAGCGGCGAGGACAAGTTTTCCGCCTGCGCGCGCGAGCCGCAGCGCGATGGCCCGGCCGATTCCGCGGCTGCCGCCGGTCACGATGACCGTCTTGTTCATAAAGCTTTCGCCAGCTCGAACCGTCGATGGCTCGCCCGATTGGCCAATCGTCATAAGTACT
>JAOAPW010000041.1 GCA_025463105.1 Candidatus Acidiferrum typicum
CGCGGATATTTTCCCTCGGCACCGCGGGCTGCAACATGGGCTGCTTTTTTTGTCAAAATTGGGACATCTCGAAATCGAAAGCCGATCAAGTTCGTTCCTCGCACATTCCGCCGGAAGATATTGTTTCGCTGGCGATCCGCAATGGCTGCCCCTCAATCGCATTCACGTATAACGAACCGACCATCTGGGCAGAATATGTCATCGACATCTGCCACGCCGCTCGGGAGGCCGGACTAAAAACCGTGATGGTCACGAACGGCTACGTGACCCGCGAGGCGTTTCACGATATTTACGATAACGTGGACGCCGCCAACGTGGACCTGAAAGCTTTTACGGAGGGCTTCTACGGCCGCGTCACTCTTACGCATCTACAGCCGGTGCTTGATACGCTACTGTGGCTTAAGCAGGAGACGAACGTCTGGTTCGAGATTACGAATCTGATCATCCCCACTCTGAATGATGATCCGGGCGAATTTCGCTTACTGGCCGATTGGATTTTGGAGCACCTCGGCCCTGATGTGCCGCTCCATTTCACGGCATTTCATCCCGATTTCAAGCTGCGTGATAAGCCAAAGACGCCTCCAGAGACGCTGCACACCGCGAGGCGCGTCGCTCTCGATGCCGGCCTGCACTATGTGTATGAAGGCAACATTTATAGTGACGGCGCCGACACAGCGTGCCCCTCGTGCGGCCAATCGCTGATCCGCCGCTCCTGGCATGACGTGTTGCAAAACTCATTGCGTGATGGCGCATGTCCCTCCTGTGGACTAAAAATCCCAGGCCGATGGAAAATCGGCCAAAGATCTTCCCCAGCGTTCTCCCACAGCAGCGACAAGGTTTTCGGCAAGTACGACGATCTCAATTTATAATTTTTAAACTCGGATTGCGTGATCACGAGGGGAGGGAAATTCCTGCAACTTTGCCCGGGAACGCCTTTCTCCTGAATGGCGTCTGAAAATCCGCCAATCGGGAGATTGGCGTTCCCGGGTTTACTTCGACATTGGCATGTCCATGGAAGGATTTGCTGGAGGCATACCTGCGATATACGCGTACATCCACATCTGCCACTTACGTTCGAGCTCCGTTGTTGTTGTCCCGAGTGCTTTTGAGATCTCTGCCAATTCAAGACTTTTCGTCTTCGCTGTATAGAGTTTACGGACGTCAGCGACTCCGCCGAATTCGGCGATCGCATTGACCCAGGCCGCTCCGAGCAACTCGCGGTCTTCGCTGGAAATATTGGCGTCCAGAGGCTGGCCCAATAGATTCGCGACCTTTTTGTGGCCAATTTTCTGTTCAACCTGTGCTGCCGCCATACCTAATTCCTGACCCTGCCCACTAACCAACCAGCGAGCCGTCCAGTGAGCGACGAGCGGGTTGCCCGGCCGGCCCCATGCGACGTGCAGCAACGCCTCCGCATCTGCCGCTGGATCGAGCTCCGGAACGCGCCCACGCAATAACGTCCGGACAGTTGTACCTGTTACCTCATAAAGTTGGCCGGCAGCAGCTGCTGCGGGACTGGCCTTGAAATCTGGATCAAAGATCACGTGGATTTCGGCATTGGATGCGACATCGTTGAACTTCGCGTTGAGTGAAGTAAAAAGAGGCTCGCGGTGCAGCGCAAATTGTGTCATGGCATCTTGCGAAAGGGCGCCCGGTGGACACAGTATCCTATAGTGCGCGGATGTGACACTCTGCATGAGCGATTCTCGAACGTATCGCCTCAGCGGTCGCGCAAAAACTGCGCCAACCGCAAGAGCCACGCAAAGGAGTAAGAATACTGCGCCTGCTTTGCCAAACCCGCGCTGCGATGGCGCCTCAGATTTCATGTTTAACTTCCCTCACCATCGAAATCCACATCTTTGGCGATTCCATTCGTTAAGGAACTCAGTCGACGCGCCAATTTGAGCGCTGCGTCAATGTTTGCCAGACCCGCGGCGCAATATTTCTCCAGGTCCACATCTGGAAAGCCGCGATTGTTCAGGTGCACAGCCAAATTCGTAGTGGAAAGCCGGTCGCGGACGAGCAGGGAACGAATCGATCCGAAGATGATCTGATGTTCTGGTTCGAGGAATTGGTAGTGGTCAAACGCAGACACGATATCGGCATGCTGTTCGCGGGCGCCTGCCCGATTGCAAAGAGTGCCGAGGACTTGCACTTCGGCTTCCAATTGAGCTTTCCGGTTCATTCAAAATATATCCTACCTCTTGGAGCGATGTGCGGGGAATTGATTAACGCGGGATGGATTGTGGAGGAATTCTACCTCGCAGGCGCAAGGCGGCTGCCTTGGCCATTGCGTCGGTTGGATTTATCTCCATGCCGGCTTCGAATTCCTGAAGCGCGTCACTCGGCTTGCCCTTGCCTTCCAGCAGTTGACCCAACCCAAAATGGGCGTGGCTGTTAAATGGATCCAGTGCAATGGCCTGGCGAAAAGCCTGCTCTGCCCGCTCGCTATCTTGTGCAATCAGATAAATCTCGCCCAGCCGGTTGTAGGCGTCAGTAGTGGGATCCACACGCACGGAGCGCTCGAATTCGATTCGGGCGTCATCCAGGCGTTCAGAATTGAATAGAAATTGGCCGTAACTATTGTGCGCGCGCGTGGAAAGAGGAGAAAAAACGGTCGCAAGCCGGAATTGCCAATCCGCCTCCGCGGTTCGTCCCATCTCTGCCAGGGTTTCCGCGAAATTCAGGTGCGCCATTACATAGGATCGTCGGAGTCGCAGTGCCCGCTGCGAATATTCCAGGGATTCGGCGTATCGCTTTTGCCTGTGCCGCAGCAGAGCGAGGTTGTCGAGTACGAAAGCGTTGTCTGGTCCGGCGGCAAGGGCCTCAAGCCATTCGTGCTCCGCGCGATCAATATCGTTTTTGTCGAAGTAGATGACTCCGAGATCGTTGCGGATCAAGCTTGAGTTCCCTCGCTCAAGGGTTTTCGTGAACAAAGCATCTTCGGACCGCCAGTCTCGATTGCGCACCACCGTTTTCACGCCGTATGGGAAAGCTATTGCGAAGAGCAAAACGGGAACTGCACGAGAAAGAGGACGCGTGAAAATGGGTCCCCGGGCGTGCCAAAGACTCACCGCGGCCCATGCCAGGAGCCAGCAGAAACCAATCGACGGGACGTAAAGATAGCGCTCGGCAAAAGCGCTGGCGGACATCCACCGAACATTCAAGACCGGGCCGAGAGGTAGAAACAGCAAGACCAATGCGAATGACATTACGCGTGCGCGCCGCCACAACAGGACGAAAAGAACAATGCACAGCAAGATTCCCAGTAGACCCAAGAGAACGGGGCGATCATAGAGATGACTGCTTTTATGGAAAACGTAAAACGCGGAAAGCTGCGAAGGCCAGAGGAGCTTCCAAAGGTACGAGCCCGTCAGAGAAATCGCCGAGAGTGCGATTTCATACCAGGAAACGCCTGGGCGGGCGGCGATGCCGGCAACCCCGCCCAACAGGAGTCCACGCACGGCGAGATACAGAGCGACGGTGGCCCAGAGCGGCGCGTATCGGGAAAACTTCTGACGGACGGCTGTTGATTCCCGATCTTTCCGGTAAAAATGCTCGAATATCGTAGCAAGAACAGGCAGTGTAATTGCCTGTTCCTTGGAAAGCAATGCGAGCGCAAGGCTGGCACACATCGCTATGCGCGTTCGGAACCCGCTATCCGGATCTTCCAACCGCAGATAAAGCAGAAACGCGAGCAGATAGAATAGCGCGAGTTCCAAATCGGTCACACCGGCAATCCACGCGACCGATTCCGTATGAATCGGGTGCAGCGCAAACAGACCTGCCGCAATCAGCGCGATTCGCCCCCCGCTCAACCGGCGAAGAATAAAAAAAACAAGAAGGACTATCAATGCGTGTAGGACAATATTTGCCAAGTGAAAACTGAAAGGAACGGGTCCTGCTATCCGATATAACAATAAGTAGCCAAACGTCATCATGGGCCGGAAATAATTTGTGGGGCCCTGAGCGCCCTGAAAAGACCAGACTGTGGTGCTAAAGATTTTTGGGAGATAACGAAAAGAGTGAACGTAAGGATTTTCCACAATTTGGAAGCGATCGTCATACACGAAGCTGCCAAATAGCGTATTGGCATAAGCCAGGAAAGCGAGAAAGAAAAGCGCCGCACAGTTCAGAACTTCACGATCATTCGTGGCTGAACTTTTACCCTCGGATTTTGGCCTAAACATCACACTTTCATGCTACTGGAGAGGGCGCTGGGATGCTATCTATCCCGCGCACCGGCGTGACACAAGAGTCAGCCTGTTGAGATATTGACTCGGCGCGGCGGTTCTGGAGTAGACTAGCGCGACTCCAAAAATCTTGAACGCAGCCTGTAGGTGAATCCACTATGAAAAATATTTTCCGTTCGCTGCTACTCATGTTGATTTTCGCGGGCAGCGCTTTCGCGCAAACCACTCCGGACTGGACTAATCCATTTCCGCCGCACCGCATCATCGGAAATGTGTACTACGTGGGGAGCCAGGGGCTCGCATCGTATCTGATTACGACGCCGCAGGGCCATATCCTCGTCAACAGCAGCCTTGAAAGCTCTGTACCGCTGATTCGCGAGAGCATCGAAAAACTGGGATTTAAATTCAGTGACGTCAAGATTCTACTGATCAGCCATGCGCATTGGGATCACTGTGCGGGCAGCGCGGCGGTGAAGGAATTAACCGGAGCAAAATACATGGTCATGGATGCGGATGTCCCTGAAATTGAGGCCGGGGGCAAGGGAAATTTCCAGTACGGGGATTCACCGGCTTCCCGCTACCAGCCTACGAAAGTGGATCGCGTGCTGCACGATGGCGACGAGGTCAAGCTTGGCGACACTGTGTTGACTGCGCATCTTACTCCCGGACACACCAAGGGCACGACTACCTGGACCATGAAGGCGAAGGAAGGAGACAAGACGTACAACGTGGTTATCATCGGCAGCCCCAATGTGAATGCCGGCTTTAAGCTCGTAAACAATGCGCTCTATCCGCAGATTGCGTCCGACTACGAGCGGATGTTTCAAGTTTTGAAATCGTTGCCCTGTGACGTATTCCTGGGTGCGCACGGAAATTATTATGGGATGGAAGCCAAATACGCGCGAATGAAAGAGGGCGCCGCAAACCCCTTTATCGATCCCGAGGGCTACAAAGGTTACGTTGCGGAGCGCGAGCAGACATTTCGCGCGGAATTGGCGAAACAGAAGGCGGCAGCTAAATAAGCCCCGGGAACGCCAATCTCCCGATTGGCGTTCCCAGGATTGCACTCGTGCGAGCGTTAGCCGCTTGCTTGCAACCTGTTAACGATGCGCGTTGCGTGTTTTCTTTTTGCCTTCCACGTGGTCATCAATCCATTTCAAGATCAGATCGGCGACCTGCAGATTATTCTTGTCCTGCATCAGCATGTGGCTGTTCCCGAACTGTCCATATTTCGGGAGATGCATCATCGTCGCATCGCCTCCCGCCGCATTCACCTGGTCTACCACCTGCTGGCAGGTCTTGAATCTTGCAGGCCACAGTTCCGCATGCCCAGGAACATCGCCCAAATGGTCGCCGAAAACCATGAGGACCGGAATCGCGGCGAGTGTCGAAATCTGTGCGGGGGTTAGCGTCGTCGGACATTCAGTTTCGATCGTGATTAAGCCTTCGAGATTGGCTGGATTGACGAGCGCGGTTCGCTCAGG
>JAOAPW010000116.1 GCA_025463105.1 Candidatus Acidiferrum typicum
AACAGCGATCACCGAACACTCAATCGAAAAGTTGCTGCCGCGCTCCCTTTTCTGGGGTAGCAGCCCCCGCTTGTGATGCGTTTAATGCTCTTCTGTTAGAATAAATGGGCTGAGATCACTGTATGACGATACTTTCTCTCTTCAATAACGATAAGAAACAGGAAGAAGCTTCGCTGCTCGAGCGACTGAAACAGTCAGTCTCGAAGACGCGCTCGCAGATCGTCTCCAGGGTTGAAGACCTCGTTTCGGGCGAAAAGCAGATTGATCCCGACCTGCTTACGAAACTGGAAAACGTATTGCTCGCCGCCGACATCGGCCCCAGAACGACGCATCAAATTATGGAAGCGGTCCGGCAAAAACTTGATCGCCATGCTCTCACCAGCACCGCGGACCTGAAAGCGGAACTACGAAACCAGCTTCTCCATGTTCTGCGCATCTTGCCGCCGCCGAATGGCGCTTCGTCCGCCGGACAAAATTCACGCCCTCACGTTATTTTCGTCGTCGGCGTGAATGGCACGGGAAAGACGACCACGATTGGAAAACTTGCGTATCGCCTGCGGCACGATGGACGCAGCGTTGTCCTCGCCGCGGCTGACACTTTTCGCGCTGCCGCGATCGAGCAACTCGCCGTGTGGGCTTCGCGCACCGGCGCTGAAATCATCAAAACAAAATCGGGCGGCGATCCCGCGGCAGTCGTTTACGACGCGCTGACTTCCGCGCGCGCGCGGAACGCCGATGTCGTCATCGTGGACACGGCGGGCCGCCTGCACACGAAATCAAATCTGATGGCCGAGCTCGATAAAATGAAACGCACTGCCGCGAAAGTTGTCCCTGGAGCGCCGCACGACGTACTGCTGGTCATGGACGCGACAACGGGCCAGAATGGCCTCTCGCAAGCGCGCGAATTCACCGCCACCGCCGCCGTCACCGGAATCGTTCTTACCAAGCTCGACGGCACCGCGAAGGGCGGCATCGTCGTAGCCATCACGCGCGAACTGGGATTGCCCGTGAGATTTGTAGGCACCGGCGAATCCGTCGAGGATCTCGTGCCGTTTGATGCCGAAACATTCGTGTCTTCCCTGTTCGATTGAGCAAGCACAGGTGCGGATTTAGTAGCACAGGCTTTTTATCCTGAAGAGCTCTGAAGGACAGCCTGTGTGGTTTTGAATCAGATTTTTCCGTGAACGCTATAAAGTCAACAGCACACAGACTAAAGTCTGTGCTACAGGTTCGGGTTGAACTTGCAGCCCGCCATAATAAATCGAAATGGCCCACATCTCCGGAACGGCTAACATAACCGCCGCTGACGCCATCTTCATGCACCGCGCGCTCGAACTTGCGGCGCAGGGCGTCGCGCTTGCAACTCCCAATCCTATGGTCGGCGCAGTCCTGGTGCGCAAAGGAAAAATTATAGGCGAGGGATTTCACACGTACGAAGGCATGCGTCACGCCGAAATAGTGGCGCTCGAAGCGGCAAGCAAACAGCCTCCGGAAAATTTCGGAGGCATTGTAGGTGGCGTATTCAAGCTCGACAAGAACACCGAGGCTGCCTCAGGGGTTTTAACCCCTGAGGCACTGAATGCGAATGCGTTCATGGAAAGCGACGCAGCCCGTGGCGCGACACTGTACGTAAATCTCGAGCCGTGTTGCCACAAGGGCCGCACAGGGCCGTGTACGAACGCGCTGATTTTGGCGGGCGTCAAGCGCGTTGTAGCCGCCATGCAGGATCCCAATCCTGCCGTTGCGGGACGCGGTTTCAAGCATCTGCGTGCTGCGGGGATCGAAGTCGTCACCGGATTGCGCGAAGCGGAAGCGCGCCGCCTTGTCGAACCATTCGCAAAATGGATTGTGAGCCGACGGCCCCTGGTGACGCTGAAGTCCGCGCTGACGCTCGACGGTCAACTCGTGCTGCCTCATGCGCGCTCCTCGCGATCTCATCGGAAACCACGCGCCCGGCGGCCATTGGACAACGGGTGGATCACGTCACTCGAATCGCGCGCCGAAGTGCAGCGTATGCGCCACGCCTCCGACGCGTTGCTCACGGGCATTGGGACCGTACTCGTCGATAATCCGCTGCTGACCGATCGCACGGGTTTGCCGCGCCGCCGCAAATTGTTGCGGGTCGTCATGGATTCGCGCTTGCGCCTCCCATTGAAGTCACAGCTCGTTCAGACGGCGGATAATGACGTGCTCGTATTCACTCTGGCCAGCGAAAATTCGCCGAAAGCGCGCGCGTTGCGTGCCGCCGGAGTCGAAATCGTTCACGTCGCAGGGCGCGGGGGAAAATCCGATCTGCGGGCCGTCATGGCCGAACTTGGCCGCCGTGAAATCTTGAGCGTGCTGCTGGAAGCCGGCGCTAAATTAAATTCCGCTGCGCTCGCGGCCGGAATTGTGGATAAGATGCGTGTGTTCCTGGCGCCCAAGATCGCTGGATTCCAGGGCATTGCTGCTGCCAGGAACGGTTTTCAGGCTCCTTGCGAGCTTCACAACGTGACGATGGCGCAGTTTGGCGTCGATTTCGCAATTGAGGGATATTTGCACGATGTTTACCGGACTGGTTGAGCACGTCGGCACGATTGAATCGCTCGAACACAGCGAATCGAGCTCTCCCCGATCCGAAAGCGGGGCGCGCTCCGATTCAACCGGCGCACGAATTCGCGTAAATGCCGGCCCGCTCGCTACAGGCCTCGCAGAATCCGGCAGCATCGCGGTCAATGGCTGCTGCCTGACGGCCGTGGAAATCTCAGGAGAAACTTTCGCCGCCGATCTCTCCGGCGAAACGCTGCGCCACACAAGCCTGGGCGAATTGAAGCCCGGCACGCGCGTGAATCTCGAACGCCCTCTGACCGCAATGAAGGAACTCGGCGGCCATTTCATGCAAGGCCATGTAGATGGAGTCGGCCGCGTCGCGCGCTTGGAATCGGAAGGCGCAAACTGGTGGTTCGGTGTCCGCGTTCCTGCCGAGCTGGCGCGCTACGTCGCGATGAAAGGCTCGATCGCCCTCGACGGCATCAGCCTCACCGTCGCAGGCTGGCACGACGGCATCGTCGAAACAGCAATTATTCCCTTCACGTATGAGCACACCAATCTGTCTTCCCTCAAAGTCGGTGACGCCGTGAATGTCGAGTGCGACGTTCTCGCAAAATATGTCGAACGCCTGCTGGATGCGCGCGGCGAATCCCCCGCGTCGCGGCTGAGCGTTGCTCGCCTGCTCGAAGAAGGTTTTTAGACGCAGGTATTGCCAGCGGTTGCTGTTGCCCATCAATGGCCGTCACGCCAGCCGTTACCCACCGGATCGGGAGCGATATTCAACACGACACATCATTGTTTCGTGTGCACTTTTGCACATCGCCTGACCATCCATCGACCGGAAGATAAAACGATTGGTGTTCTAACGGCTTCCTATGAGACCCATTAATCGCGACCCGCCACCGAATGCAGAGAGTGATTCGTCCGCGCTCTTCTCGCCACCCCTTCACCCGCGAAAAAACAAGGGAGGAAACATGCGGTATCGGGCGCTGCTCGAAGCAGCTCCCGACGCCGTCGTCGTCGTGAATCAATCCGGCGAGATCGTCCTGGTGAATGTCCAGGCTGAAGGACTTTTTGGATATCGCCGGTCGGAGTTGATGGGTAAATCAGCCGAAACCCTGATTTCTGAGCATTCCCGGAGGCAACATAACGATCAGTATTTCCGCTTTCTGGCTTCTCCCGCGGAGCGCCCGACGGTGGCAGGCCTCGAGCTTTTTGGTTTGCGCAAAGACGGTTCCGAGTTCCCGGCCGAGATCAGATTGAGCCCATTAGACACAAACCGCGGGATATTGATTTGCAGTGCCATTCGCGATATCAGCGACAGGAGGCGAACGGAGGAAGACCTTCGCCGATTGGCATCCATCGTTGCGAGTTACGATGACGCGATCATTGGCAAGACGC
>JAOAPW010000092.1 GCA_025463105.1 Candidatus Acidiferrum typicum
TATCCACTTCGTCCTGTCCGACACCCACCGTTTCGATCAGTACGTGTTGCTTCCCTGCCGCGTCCAGAATCAGGGCGACATTCCCCGTCGCGCGGGCCAATCCACCCAGGGAACCGCGCGTCGCCATTGAGCGAATAAAAATTCCAGCGTCGCCGGAATGCCCTTGCATCCGAATGCGGTCGCCTAGAATTGCTCCTCCCGTGTAAGGGCTTGTAGGGTCGACCGCGATAATTCCCACTTGCTCGTCGGCACGGCGATATTGCGCGGCAAGGCGATCGACCAGCGTGCTCTTTCCTGTTCCGGGCGCGCCCGTGACGCCGATGACATGGGCGTGCCCTGTAGACGGAAAAATCTGCTTCAACAATTCTTCGGCGCGCGGATCATGGTCTTCAATAGCCGTGATTGCCCGCGCGATCGCGCGCACATCTCCCGCGCAGATTTGACCGGCCCAGGTTTCGACGGCTACAGGCATAGATGAAGGCAACAAAAATGAACATGACAAATTAGCATGGATTCAGGACTGAAACGAGCGGGCAAAACTCCACCCGATGGACAAGTCAGATGGACTCAGGCATCCGCCGAAGTGAACAAAACCGACCACGTTCCCGCTGTACCACGAAAAATCTAACTGCGGCGGCGTATGTGGGTGTATAACCGTCCGTATCACGGACATCCGAAAAAGAAATTGCAAGTCACGCCGGAACTTTCTGTTTGTAAGGAGGAGGTGAACATCGTGAAGCGCAAAATTCTGGGATATGTCGTTCTGATGGCATCGGTCATCGTTGCCGGTGTGCAGGGGCAGCGGCACTTGTTCACAACAGTGGCAGCGCAAACTCCCGCTGACCGGGTGGCTGGTGTCCCGACGTTCCAATTAGATCCCTCCTGGCCCAAAGTGCCGGCGAAGTGGAAGCTTGGCGATGCCTCCAGCATCGGAATTGATGCGCAGGATCATGTGTGGGTTCTGCACCGACCGCGTACGCTTCCGGCCGATCAAGTCTCGATGGCCGCACCGCCGGTGATTGTGTTCGATGGGGCGGGCAATTTCATTCAGGCCTGGGGCGGACCGGGAAGCGGCTATGAATGGCCGGAGAGAGAACACGGAATCCATATTGATTACAAAGGATTCGTGTGGATCGGCGGAAACAATTGTCCCGCGAGAGGTCTGGCCGGCCTCAAGCCGGTCGGAGATGACCAGTTGCTGAAGTTCACCCAATCCGGCAAGTTCGTAATGCAAATTGGTCACAGCAGCGAAAGCACTGGTAACGCCGACAAAAAAAACCTACACCAGCCTGCCGATGCGGTCGTTTATCGGAAGACGAACGAATTGTTCGTCGCCGATGGGTATGGCAACCACCGCGTGATCGTTTTTGATGCGGACACCGGCCAGTTTAAACGCATGTGGGGCGCATTCGGAAACAAGCCCATCGATCTGGACCAGTGTCCGCCGCCAAGCCTGAATGCCGTCCCGGATGGGCCGGGCCCGCAGCAATTCAGCATCGTCCACGCCATTCGAGTGTCGAACGACGGGTTGGTGTATGTGGCTGATCGTGAAAACAGGCGCGTTCAGGTGTTCACGACTGACGGCAAGTTCATCAAGCAACTGGTCAAAGGTGATGCGCCTTTTGCACGCGATCTGGCATTGTCCCCAGACGAAAAACAGCAGTTCTTGTACGTTGGAGGCGGCACGGAAATCGTGGTGCTCGACCGCAAGACGCTCGAAGTTGTGGAGTCAATCAGCGGCGTGGGCATGTTAGGAGGTGGCCACCATATGGCCACCGATTCGAAAGGCAACATTTACGTCGCGGCGACGAACCGCGGACTTCAGAAGTTGGAGTTTAAGGGAATCTCTTCGCCCCCGAACCATAAATAAGCAGAAACGACTCCTGCCCTAAAGCTGCGTCCGCATACGGACAGTCCGGCATCCGCCGGCCACTTGGATTTTGCGACTGCTTTTCTCTGATCCATTCCTTTTCCTCTAACTAGTGTGCCGTCAGCCATTTCTAGTGGCGGGACAATTGCTTGTCCAAGTGGCACCCTACGTGATTTAGACATTGAAGTGGGAACTACACACTAAAGGAGAATGAAATGTTGCAAACAAAGAACGCGGTTACAAAAAGTTTCAATCGAGCCCTCGCCAGTTTGGTGGTTGCCGGACTGGTGATCGCAGGAAGCACTCTCGCATTCGCGGGTAACAAGCCGGAAACGATTGATGCCACCGCCATGGGCACAGGCACGCAGATGGGAGAGGTCGTCAACGTCACGCTGAACATTAGCGATTACTCTTCTCAGGCGGACAAGCAGACGCTGACGCAGGCGTTCGAGAAAGGCAAGAATCAAGGATTGGTCGACGCGCTCGGCAAGATGAAAGCGGCGGGTCATATCGAGGTCACGGGCACTCTGGGGTATGACTGCAGTTACATCCAGATGATTCCGACCGCTACTGGGCGAAAGATTCGCTTCGTCACTAACCGCCTGCTCAGTTTCGGTGAGGTATATCGAGACAGCCGATCTACTGCGTATGACTTGACGGCCGGCGAATTCGACATAAACGACACCGATAAGAGCAAGAGCACGGGCGTATTGTATCCGGCAGCTGAATTCGAGATCGACAAACAAGGGGAGCTGCAAATTAATCTGATCGGAAATCCATGGCAATTAAATGACGTCATCGACTGGAAAGGAACGCCCGGAGTTAACTAAATGCGGCAGTCTGAATATTCGCACCTTGCCATCCAAGGCGTATGAGGCTGTTCCCTCGCTCGAGACGTTTCAGCTGCAGCGTCGCCGGAGACGCGAGTCGGTCAAGGGTAGGCTTACGAAGGCACGCCGAGTGGCAAGGTGCGGCGTTGAGCCGCTCTCACGTCAAGGGATACACTGCAATGACTTCCGCGTTGAGATCAATCCTTGTCGAGGATTTGCCGGGCGATGATCATGCGTTGAATTTCGCTTGTACCCTCGCCGATGGTGCAGAGCTTCGAGTCGCGGTAATATTTCTCCACGGGGTAGTCCTTGATGAAACCGTAGCCTCCGAAGATCTGCACCGCTTCATTTGCGACTCGCACGCCGACTTCGCTGGCGTATAACTTGGCCATGCTGGATTCTTTCGTGAAGCGTGGGCTCTTTTGATCGGCGAGCCATGCCGCATGATAGACGAGCAGGCGCGCGGCCTCGATTTCGGTGGACATGTCGGCAAGCTTGAATTGAATAGCCTGAAATTCGCTGATGGTTTTGCCGAACTGCTTGCGCTGTTTCGCGTACTTCAGGGCAGCGTCGTAGGCGCCCTGCGCCATGCCGAGGGCCAGAGCCGCGATCGAGATGCGGCCGCCGTCGAGCACTTGCAATGTGTTGATGAAGCCTTTACCTTCCGCGCCCAGAAGGTTTGACGAAGGAACAAAACAATCGCTGAAAATCACTTCAGAGGTGTCGCTTGCGCGCATGCCCAGTTTGTTTTCTTTTTTGCCGGGGCGAAATCCGGGATTTCCCTTTTCGAGGATGAATGCGGAAATTCCCTTCGACCCTTTGGCTTTGTCGGTTACTGCCATCGCCACGCATACGTCCGCATAATGGCCATTGGTCGTGAATGTTTTTGCGCCGTTGAGAATCCAGCCGCCATCTTTTCGCGCGGCGACAGTTCGCGTTCCTCCGGCGTCGGACCCTGCTTCGGGCTCAGTGAGCGACCAGCAACCCAGTTTTTTGCCTTGCGCGAGGGGAGTGACGTACTTCTTGCGCTGCTCTTCATTTCCAAATTTGAAGATGTGATTCGTGCAGAGCGAGTGGTGGGCCGCAACGATCAGGCCGATGGATCCATCGACGCGAGACAACTCTTCGATCACCGCCGCATACTCGATATAGCCGAGTCCCGCGCCGCCATATTCCTCGGGGAAAATGACTCCGAGCAAACCCATGTCGCCAAGTTTGG
>JAOAPW010000100.1 GCA_025463105.1 Candidatus Acidiferrum typicum
CGATGGGAATGAATACATCGATTACGTATGTTCCTGGGGCGCGCTGATATTGGGTCACGCGCATCCGAAGGTTGTCGAAGCCATCTCAGCGCAAGCGCGCAGGGGCACAAGCTACGGCATGCCCACCGAACTTGAAGTTGAGCTGGCGTCGAAGATCAGAAC
This sequence comes from Candidatus Acidiferrum typicum, assembly GCA_025463105.1. Lineage (GTDB taxonomy): Bacteria > Acidobacteriota > Terriglobia > Acidiferrales > UBA7541 > Palsa-360. Next base: position 163 of record JAOAPW010000100.1, read on the forward strand.
GGCTCTTCCTACTTGCGAAAAGGTAAGATTCGTCAGTTCCGGGACCGAAGCGACGATGAGCGCGGTGCGGCTCGCTCGCGCTGCAACCGGCCGCGACCTTATCATTAAATTTGAAGGTTGCTATCATGGCCACTCGGACAGCTTTCTATCCGAAGCCGGGTCCGGCCTCGCGACGCTCGGAATCGCCGCGTGCCCCGGGGTGCCTCAAGCGCTTGCGGCACTGACGCTCAATGCTCCCTACAACGATGTCGCGGCAGTGGAAAACCTCTTTGATCGCCATCGCGACCAAATTGCCGCCGTGATTGTCGAACCCGTTGCGGCCAATATGGGTGTCGTTCCGCCGGCGCCGGGCTTTCTGCAAAATCTCCGCGATCTGACAACCCGGCATGGCGCGCTTTTGATTTTCGATGAAGTGATCACCGGATTCCGGATTTGCCATGGCGGGGCGCAGACCGTGTTCGGTATTGTTCCTGACCTCACCACGCTTGGAAAAATTATTGGAGGCGGTCTGCCTGTTGCCGCGTATGGAGGGCGTCGCGATTTGATGGATCGCGTCGCGCCCCTTGGTCCCGTGTATCAGGCTGGTACGCTGTCCGGAAATCCGCTGGCGATGAGCGCTGGAATCGCTACACTTGACTTGCTTGCCGCGCCCGGATTTTATGAATCGCTTGAGGCGCACTCCAAGCGCCTGGGCGATGGAATCACAACAGTGTTGCGGGAATCGGGCGCGTCCGCTACGACGGCCCGCGTTGGGTCAATGCTCACGCTTTTCTTTTCAGGCGAACCCGTGCGCGACTATGCTGGCGCGAAAAAATGCGATACCAGTCGCTTTGCTACCTTCTTCCGCGCCATGCTCGAACGCGGCGTGTTTCTAGCGCCCTCGCAGTTTGAAGCGCTCTTTGTTTCCGCGGCGCATTCCGATGCCGATATTGACCGGACGATTGCGGCTTTTCGTGAGAGCCTGGAGAGCGCCGAAGAATCATAAAAGTTTGTCCCACTTAAAAAACAACTGTAATTCAGCACACCCATTTCATTCAGGAGTGACTCCTCATGCCAGATGAACTCAGCGAATTGCAGGAAAATGCCGAGCATGGCCGCGAAAATCCGTCGCTCGCGCCGATTTCGGTGACCATGGCCATTCTCGCGGTCTTCGTCGCGGTCGTTTCGCTGATGGGGCACCGCGCGCATACCGAAGAATTGCTCTTTCAGAACCGTGCCAGCGATCAATGGGCTTACTACCAGGCGAAAAACATTCGCCGGCACAATTATGAGATGGGCGTGGACCTGCTCTCGATGGTGGAATTCAAGGACAAGGCGCAGGCCGACAAGGTCCGCGAAAAATATCAGAAGGAAGCTGAGCGCTATACAAAAGAACAAGCCGAAATTGAGGAACAGGCCAAGGATCTTGAGAAGGAGTCCGCTCTGGCGCAGCGCCAGGCCAATCGTTTTGACCTTGGCGAAGTATTTCTCGAAGTCGCGCTGGTGATATCGTCGCTGGCGTTGCTGTCCAGCAAACGTTTCTACTGGTTTTTGGGAATTGTATCAGGGCTTGCAGGACTTGGTGTCGCGGCGACTGGATTTCTGTTGCACTGAGAGTGATACGGTCGATGGAATGTAACGCCCGTCTTCGGGCTGGCGTCTGCCGGAATCTACAATGTCGGCCTGAAGGCCGACGCTACAACTCACGCGGTCGGTGGCGCATCGCGCAAACGAAGCTGGGCAAGTTCCCGCGACAATTGGTCGAGGCGCCGAAGAACTTCCTGGTGTCGCGTCTCTTCCGGAATGGGTTTTTTCGCAGTGAACGAAATCGTGCCGCCCGGTTCGAGCATCGCGGTTTCCACTTCCCTGAGGTCTCCGAATCCCTGCTTGTGAGCGGCGGCCTCGAGTTCCGGCCGCGTCAGCACTTCCTCCGTCAATCTATGCTCCTGGATTATTCCGTTCTCAATCAGTGGGCACGACTCGCCCTCGACGAACCGGTCAATCTTTTCGTGGCGGTACAGAAAACGCACGACCAGATAATTGAGCAACAGCAGCGTCGAAGCGCCAATGATGCCGCCGGTGACGCTGTTGTCATCGCCAATGATAGCGTTCTGCACAGTGTTCGAGAGAGTCAGCAGCACGACCAGGTCGAATGGATTCAGCTGCGCGAGTTCACGCTTGCCCGCGAGCCGCAGCCCGATCACCAGGAAAAAATAGACGGCCATGGGGCGCAGAATTTTTTCCGCGATAGGAATTCCCACAACAAACATATCAGTCCAGATTTTGGAGTGCATCGCGCTTCTCCTTGGGACAAAAATAGCGGAACGTATTGAAATTACTCCGCGCGAGGTTAACACGTGCCTCAATTCCGCGGAAATAGAGATCGTTCATCTGTCGTTGAGGTGTGGCGCTGGAACTTTAGATTTGCTATTGTACGGCCCGGGTTGATATCCATGACAAAAAATCTGCTTCCTTGATTCATGGTTTCGATTTTGTGTGTTCCGTGGCGCCCGGCTGCCGCCAGCCTTCATGTTTCGCCGGAAAATAAATATCAAGGGTTGGACCTTCCGCAACACCGGGAGGAAGGGTATAACTGGGAAGCTTCGTAGCGATTGGTTCTCGAACGTGATCGTGCCATGCTGTGAAGTGAACATTCTCGAGAGATTGCGAAACTGGCCGGTGCGATTCCGGGAGAGATCACGAAAGTGGCATGCCTATACAATCTCCATTGAGCAGTGAGCTGAAGGATCTGTACGACGCAGAATCCTCCCGGCTACAACGCGATTTTTCCGCTACCAAAGACGGATTGAGCTTCTTGCGCTCGCGATCGGCGCTTGTTGAATCGATCGTGCTTCGTCTTGCGGAACGATTTGTTGCTTCTGAAAAAGTTTCAATCCCTGGAGTTGCGCTCGTTGCCCTCGGCGATTTCGGCAGGACCTCGCTGTTTCCATATTCCGATGTTGACCTTCTTTTTCTTTTCAGCACTCAAGATACCCAGAAAAAATTTAGCGAAGCAGTCCAGCGGCTTTCGCAGGACATCCTGGATCTCCGGCTGAAATTAAATGCAGCGACGCGGACTCTCCCCGACTATGACGAGTTCGATTCTTATAATCCGGAAGCCGTTCTTTCCCTTTTGGATTGCCGTTTTCTCGCGGGCGATCAGGAGCTGTTTTCAACTCTGCGGGATCGGCTGCTCCCTCAGATCATGACGCGCGAATCCGAGGTTCTCGTGGGCCATTTGGCCGAGATCACGCGCGCCCGGCATCGCAAGTTTGCAAACACGGTATTTCATCTCGAGCCGAATGTGAAAGATGGTCCGGGTGGCTACCGTGACTATACTCTGGCCTGCTGGCTTGCACTCATGTCGGTTGGGGTTCAGCCGCCGCTCGGAGCCCGCTCGGAGGCAGGAAAGCCTGGCTGGCGCTTGCCGGATACGATTCTTCCGGCCGAAATTCAAAATACGCTCGACGCGGCGTTCCAGTTTCTTGCGTCAGTGCGCTGCTTCCTTCATTTCCGCAACGGACAGGATAACAACCTTCTCACCTGGGCTGCGCAGGAAGAGGCAGTGGCGCAGAAAGTCGGTGCGACCGAGTTGGACCTCGCGAATTCCGCCGATTGGATGCGAATCTATTTCGGACACGCCCGCGCGATCGACACAATTTCCGGACAACTTCTGGAGGAAATGCCCGCCGCACAGTCCCTGTTCTACCGGCAGCTCGAAACGTGGCGTACGGGATTCTCCGATTCCGATTTTTCCGTGGTTGACGGGTTGATCTTTCTGCAGCAGGCGGTGAATAACTCATCGCAGATCGATGATCCGCAACTTCTTTTCCGCATGATTCGCTTAATTGCGCAACGCGGATTCAAGCTGAGTCCCGCGGCGGAACATCAAGTGGAGCAGTCTCTCCCGGCGCTCGCCAACCGCCTGCCGAAAGGCAGCGATTTCTGGCGTTTTCTTCAGGACATATTCCCTGAATCGCATGCGCCGGATGCTTTGCGGGC
>JAOAPW010000144.1 GCA_025463105.1 Candidatus Acidiferrum typicum
ACCGACCGGCGAGCAAACTTGAGGTTGTTCGTCTTCAGCAGCAATTTATCGGTTAGCCAGCCGCCGAAGGCATCTCCCATCACGCCGGCCATCAGCGGCATCGAAGCAAATAAGCCCGTCTTGATCACCGTAAAATGGCGGTATTCGACCAGGTATGAAGGCAGCCAAGACAGAAAAAACCAGAGCGAGTAGATGTAAGTTGCGTAGGCGCACATGACAGCCCACATGTTTCCGTGCTTAAGCAGAATGTTCCAGGGTACCTTCGGCCGCTTCTGAATATTTGCCTTCTTGATCTCGCCCTTCTCGTCCAAGCCGCGAATGCGAGCCAGCTCCGCGCGACTCACGAGAGGAGTCTCCTCCGGCATGTTGCGATACATGACCAGATACAGAATGGACCACAGCAAGCTGAGCGCGCCGATGACGTAGAACACCGACCGCCATCCGTAATGAATCATAATGGCCACGGCAATGGGTGGGCCGACGGCCGCGCCCAGACGGCTGGCTGCGTGGCTGATTCCCTGGACGAAGCCGCGTTCGTCGCGCGGAAACCACATCTGCATCGCACGCGTGGCCGTCGGAAACGCCCCAGCCTCGCCTACTCCGAGCGCGAAGCGAATTCCCCAAAAAGAAGCAAAACCCAGCGCTCCAGTCGTCAGTACGGCGATTATCGTCCGGTAGGCCATGATGACCGACAAAACTCTCCGCGGACCAAACCGGTCGCCCAGCCATCCGCCAGGCACCTGGAACAGGGCGTAGGCCCAAATAAAGGCGCTGAAAATAATTCCCATCGTGACTTTGTTGAAACCGTACTCTTTCATGATAGGTCCGGCCGTATTGGCGAGACTCACGCGGTCCAAATACGTGATCAGGTACATCAGACACAGAAGTAGCAGCACGACCCAGCGCACATGGCTGCTTTTGGACTCGCTCAAATTCTCCATTATCATTCCTCCGTTATAAATGCGCGGTTTTGTTCGTCATGTATACACCGCGTTTCCACCGTCAGCAATAGTTAGCGGGATATTCTATGAAAGACCGGGCTGAGTGTATAGTATCGAGTGCCGGAAAATCGTCCAGCGCGCTCTGATCCTGTATAATTCCGCTAGACGAATGATCCACTCTATTTTGAGAGGGATATTCTTAACTTTATGAAATTAGAGAACATGGTTCCGACTTTGACACCGCTGCCGCTCAGCTCGCATGCCAAGCCCGTTGATTCATTCTCGCAGGCAGCCGAATTGGAAAATGAACTGAAGCGAGTCGTGAAGGGCGAAGTGCGTTTCGATCGCGGCAGCCGCGCCCTGTACGCGTCGGACGGATCGAATTACCGGCAGATTCCCATCGGCCTGGTCGTTCCCCGTGACGACGAAGATGTGATCGCGACGGTAGCCGCGTGCAGGAAATACGGCGCTCCTGTCTTGTCACGCGGAGCGGGCACGAGTCTTGCCGGGCAATGTTGCAATGTCGCGGTGGTGCTGGATTTCACCAAGTACATGAACAAAATCCTCGAGATAAATCCCGAGGGAGGATTCGCCAGGGTTCAGCCCGGCGTCGTCCTGGACACGCTGCGAAATAAAGCTGAAGAACATCATCTTACCTTCGGGCCCGATCCTTCCACGCACAGCCGCTGCACGCTCGGCGGAATGATCGGAAATAATTCCTGCGGCACTCATTCCTTGCTCGCCGGCAAGACGGTCGACAACGTCCAAGAGTTGCGCATCCTGCTCTACGACGGCACCCAGATTACGGTGGGAGCCACCAGTGACGAACAGCAACTCGAGTCAATAATTGCCGAGGGAGGACGTCGCGGCGCGATCTATGCGAATCTGCGCGGCCTTCGCGATCAGTATGCCGACCTGGTCCGGGCGCGCTACCCGAAAATTCCCAGGCGAGTTTCCGGCTATAACCTCGATCAGCTGCTGCCCGAAAACGGATTTCATGTGGCGCGTTCGCTCGTCGGCACGGAAGGCACCTGCGTCGTCGTGCTCGAAGCGAAAGTGAGGTTGATCAAGAGTCCGCAACTTCGCACGCTCGTCGGATTAGGTTACGCGGATACATTTGTGGCCGCCGATCACGTTCCTGAGATTTTGCCCTTTGGCCCAATCGGGCTCGAAGGATTTGAAGGAAGCATTGTCGACGGACTAAAAAAGAAGAAAGCGCCGCACCTCGAGCTTATTCCCGAGGGGCGGGGCATCTTGCTCGTCGAATTTGGATCCGACAATCCGGGTGAGGCCGATGATCTTGCCCGAAGACTTATCGAGAAGCTAAAGAATTCGCCTGATCCTCCCGATATCCGTCTGTACACGAAGGCTGAATCCCGCCACGTCTGGAAGCTGCGCGAGTCCGGACCGCGCGCGGCCGCCGCGGCCCCGGGTCAGCCGCCCGAATGGGAGGGATGGGACGATGCGGCCGTTGCACCGGAAAAATTGGGCGGATACCTCCGCGATATCCGCAAGCTGCTCGACGAATATAATTACCACGCCGCGTTCTACGGACATTTCGGACACGGCTGCATCCACATGCGCGTGAGTTTCGATCTGGAAAGTGAAAGCGGAATCCGAAATTACGGGGAGTTCGTCGAACGCGCCGCCGATCTAGTGGTCAGTTATGGCGGGTCGCTTTCCGGCGAGCACGGCGACGGTCAATCGCGCGGCGCGCTGCTTCCCAAAATGTTCGGTCCCGAGTTGATAAAGGCCTTCGTTGAATTCAAGTCCACCTGGGACCCGGACAATAAGATGAACCCGAACAAGGTGGTCAACGCTTACCTGCCCACGGAAAACTTACGTCTGGGAGCGGATTACAAACCGCTCGAGCTGAAGACCTATTTTAAGTTTCCCGACGATGGTGGTTCTCTTGCGAAGGCGGCCGTGCGGTGTATTGGATTGGGAGAATGCCGCAAACACGATTCCGGCACGATGTGTCCCAGCTACATGGTCACGCTTGAGGAAGAACACAGCACGCGTGGCCGCGCGCACATGCTCTTCGAGGTTCTGCAGGGCGAAGTGGTGCATGACGCGTGGAAAGACGAACACGTAAAAAAGGCGCTCGATCTGTGCCTCTCCTGCAAGGCCTGCAAATCGGAATGCCCGACCAACGTGGACGTCGCCACTTATAAAGCAGAATTCCTGGCTCACTATTACGAGGACAGAACCCGTCCTTTGCATGCCTATGCCTTCGGAATGATCGACCGCTGGGCGCAACTCGGATCGATTGCCCCACGCGTCGCCAACTTTTTCAGCCAGGCGCCGGGCTTCCGCCACATTCTGCAGAGCGCCTTGCAACTGGCTCCGCAGCGGCGCGTGCCGCAATTCGCCCACTCGACTTTCCAGCATTGGGCAAGGAAGCATCACGTTCCCGGCCTCGGAGAAAATTCCGGACCTCCGTCCGCGGCAGCACCCCATAAAGGCGAAGTCATTTTGTGGGCGGATACTTTTAACAATTACTTTCATCCGGACACCAGCCGCGCGGCGCTTGATGTGCTCCAAAGCGCGGGTTTCAAGGTCAGAGTTCCGCAAATTCATTTGTGCTGCGGAAGGCCTCTCTACGATTTCGGCATGCTCGAGAGGGCCAAGCAATATCTGGAACGAATCATGAGTGTTTTGAGCGCTCAAATCATGGCTGGGATTCCGATCGTCGTGCTGGAACCGAGTTGCGCTTCCGTGTTTCGCGATGAGTTGCGCAATTTGTTCCCCATGGATCAACGCGCCATTCGCCTGCGAAACCAGACGTTTCTTCTCAGCGAGTTTCTGGAACATCAGGCCCCGGGCTATGAAGCCCCGCGGCTTGGACAAAAAGTACTCCTCCACGGACATTGCCATCACAAATCGATTATGAAACTGGGCGACGAAGAATCGCTGCTCCGAAAAATGGGCGCCGATTTGCAATCTATCGATTCCGGATGCTGCGGAATGGCGGGACCTTTTGGTTTCGAGAAGGAGAAGTATGCGGTATCTCAGGCCGTGGGTGAACGAGTCCTTCTGCCGGCGGTACGCAACACGCCCGCGGACGCGCTGATCGTCTCCGATGGGTTCAGTTGCAGGGAGCAAATTCTCCAGGCTACGGGGCGGAAAGCGCTCCATTTGGCGGAAGTCATGCAACTCGGATTGCGCGGTCAGGCCAAAATACGATAAGTTGATAGGTCTCTGTACAGGTCCCGGCGCCAGACATGGCGCTGATATTCCTGGGAGACGCTTGCGTACTCAATGTGGTTGGCGGATGATTTCCGCCGGCAATAAAGTTCAAAATAGATCCCGGATCTGATTCCGGAATGCATTCCCATACCGACCTAAATTGTGTCCTTATTGGGTTGCAAAGGAGAAGGAGACAACGTGAATAGCGATTCTGAATTGCCCGGTGTGCAGATTTTGGGCGCCCGCGATAAACAGACCGACGAAATCCTGACGCCTGAGGCCTTAAACTTTATTGTTGATCTGGAGAGGCGCTTCGGCCCGAGGCGCCGCGAGTTGCTGGCGGCTCGTGTGGAACGGCAAGCCAAGTTCGACGCGGGTGAACGACCGGATTTCCTGCCCCAGACCGCCGAAATTCGCAAGGGCGACTGGAAGGTCGCTCCGCTGCCTGCGGACTTACTGGACCGGCGTGTCGAGATTACCGGACCGGTCGATCGCAAAATGGTCATCAATGCATTGAACTCCGGCGCCAGCGTTTACATGGCGGATTTTGAAGATGCCAACACGCCCACGTGGAGCAACCTCATCGAGGGCCATTTGAACTTGCGCGACGCCGTCCGGCGCACAATCACCTACACGGACCCGACGAGCGGCAAGGACTACAAACTGAATGCCAAAACAGCGGTCCTGCTGGTGCGCCCTCGCGGATGGCATTTGCCGGAGAAACATGTCCTGGTAGACGGCAAGCCGATGTCCGGATCGTTATTTGATTTCGGACTTTTCTTCTGGCACAACGCGAAGGAACAGCTTGCGCGCGGAACAGGTCCTTATTTTTATCTGCCCAAAATGGAAAGCCACCTCGAGGCGCGTCTCTGGAACGACGTGTTTCTCCATGCCCAGCAGGTGCTGGGACTGAAGGCTGGAACGATCAAGGCCACAGTCCTTATCGAGACGATCCTGGCTACTTTCGAGATGGATGAAATCCTCTATGAATTGCGGGAGCATTCCGCGGGCTTGAATGCCGGACGCTGGGACTACATTTTCAGTTACATCAAGAAATTCCCCAATGATCCCAACACAGTTCTCCCGGATCGCGGCCGCGTCACCATGACTACTCATTTCTTGCGCTCTTACGTCAAACTGTTGATCAAGACTTGCCATCGCCGCGAAGTGCACGCAATGGGCGGCATGTCTGCTTACATTCCAAACAAAAAAGATGAGGTGGCGAATAAGAACGCCATGGAGCAAGTTCGCGCCGATAAGGAACGCGAAGCCACCGACGGTCATGACGGCACGTGGGTCGCGCACCCCGGCCTCGTCGCCCTGGCCAAGGAAGTTTTCGACCGCCATATGCCTAAGCCGAATCAGATCGACCGCAAGCTCGCGGATTTCAATTGCACCGCCGCCGAACTGCTCGGCGCTCCTGAAGGCGAAATCTCCGAAGCGGGAGTAAGACAGAATATCGCGGTGAGTATCGGCTATCTGGAGTCCTGGCTGCGAGGCATTGGATGTGTTCCTCTGTTCAATCTGATGGAGGACGCAGCCACTGCGGAGATCAGCCGCGCTCAGCTGTGGCAATGGATACATCACAAGGCGAAGTTGAGCGATGGCCGCCAGGTCACGCTTGATCTTGTCCTCAAGTTGATTGATGAGGAGTTGGCGAAAGTTCGGCAGGCAGTGGGGGATGCACAATTCCGAACCAGCCGGTATAACGATGCGGCCGGAATTTTGCGCGACCTGGTTCAGTCCAAGCAGTTCGTTGATTTCCTTACGCTGCCCGCGTACGACAAACTGAACGCGATGGAAAAAGCTTCCGCTGGACAAAAATCCTGACCCCAGCGGCGTGGGCGATGGCTGGCTGTAGATCTGGTACGGGCGCGGGCTCTACTTGGAGCCCGCCGGAGTAAAGTGCGGGCTCTACGCGCCAAAGCGCAGGCTTTGGCGCGTCGGCGACTTGGAGCCCGCCAAATTAAATTGGATTTTAGACTTCAAGGAGGCGTGAATGAAGAATGTGGCAGTACTTTTGGGCAGAGCTGTGCTTTGCGCGGGTCTTGCGATAGCTGTGGGGAATCTGTGTCCCGTGCAAGCGCAAGTTGGCGCACCGAAATACGAGGTAGACCCCAGTTGGCCAAAGCCCTTGCCGGGCAACATGGTTACGGGGCGAGCAGGCGGCATTTGCGTGGATGCCCAGGACCATATTTTCGAAGTCAACCGCGGCGACCTGCAGGACAAGGAAAAATTGGTGGCCACGCCCGCGCCTCCAGTTCTCGAATACGACTCTGACGGCAATCTGGTGAATTCATTCGGGGATTTTAAGACCGCTCCGAGTTCCATTCACGGCTGCATTACGGACAAGGAAAATAACATTTTTGTCGCCGGCAACGACGATGCGGTCGTGCAGAAATACACGCACGACGGCAGCAAAATGCTGCTGCAGATCGGGACCAAGGGCCTCTTCGACAGCTCTACCGGCCTGATCACGGGCATCGCCATGAACCAGAGCAAAACGCTTTTGAATAAGCCGGCCGACATCGCGGTCGATCCGTCTAACGGTGACGTTTACATCGCCGACGGGTACGGAGATCATCGCATCGTCGTGTTTGACAAGAGCGGAAAATTCCTTCGCCAGTGGGGACGCCAGGGAACAAAGGATGAATCCGCGGCAGGTGATGGCGGGGCATTCATGGGCGTCGTCCACTGCGTAGTCATGGACAACAGCGGCCTGGTCTACGTTTGCGACCGCCAGGGCAACCGCATTCAGGTGTTCGACAAGATGGGAAACTTCAAGAAAAATATCTGGATCAAGTCAGGTCACGAAGAAACGCCAGACTCCTGGGGCACCGCCTGGTGGCTGCGCTTTTCTCGCGATCCCGCCCAGAAATTCATGTACGTCGCCGATGGCCGCAACGAACTCGTCCATATTCTCGATCGTGAGAGCGGCACGGAAATCACCAAGTTCGGCCGCCCCGGCCATCAACTCGGCGAATTCACGCATTGCCACACGCTGGACGTGGATTCCAAGGGAAACCTTTATATCGCGGAAACCGACATTGGGCGGAGAGTGCAGAAATTCAAGCTGGTGAAGTAGCACTCGAACGCCTCGAACAGCACGCTCGTTAGTTGGTGCGTTGAAGCAAACATCCAGACGAAAAATAAAGCCGGGCTCTCGAGCCCGGCTTTTTTGTTGATGATTGATCTAACTTCTAGAAGCTAATCTTCAGGCCAAACTGGATTTGACGTGAATCGGTCGACGTTTGATCGATTACGCCAGCGTTGCCCGCGACGCCTCCGCCTGTGCTGAGAACTGCCTCATTGTCGAGCGGCGGAAGAAAGCTGGGATGGTTAAGGACATTAAACATCTCGACCCGGAATTGCGTGCTGATCCGTTCGGTTAGGCGGAGATTCTTGAAGATCGAGAAGTCCATGTCGAAGAGGCTGGGTCCCACGATTTTGTTTCGCCCCAAATCGCCGATAAGATTCGCGCAAGTTCCCGGTGTACCGAGGCTCCCCGGGTCAGATGGATTCTTGGTTCCGGGCGCCCGATAGCCAAAGGTCTGACATTGGGCAGCGATTGCAGGAGTCTGCATAGGCGTCGTGAAGCAGCTTGTGTTGAGGTATTGCAGACCGCTCGCCTTCCAA
>JAOAPW010000183.1 GCA_025463105.1 Candidatus Acidiferrum typicum
ATCTTCTTCCTGTTCCACCACTCGACGGTCACGCCGGGGTGATGCTGTTTATGGGCGAGAACACGGCGCAGCATTACCTCGATTGGGTCCAGCGATCCGGCTATGCCATGTTGGGACTGATCGTCGCCTGGTATGCCTTCGACAGAATCTTTAGCGCAATATTCATGGCAGCGCTCAGCGTTCTTTATCCCGGCATTCGGTACGGTTAGAGAAAACGAGCGCCTTCCCCATTTACCTCTCGCCTTTCCCAAACGGACCCATTCCAGGATTTAAACTCAAGTGTTTCAAAATTGCACTTGAGTCCAAATTGTGCACATTCAATTTGGACACTTCTGCGCTCAAAAGAAATTAAGTCCTTCTTTATGAATCCAATTAAATCCGGAGGAGTCTGGCCCATGGGCTGCAATAGATAAGGCGGGAGCGCAGCAATAATGGTCGATACAGCCAGCTTAGCAGGTGATTACAGAATCGAAGTTTCAGGCTGGGGCCTGAACGATGCTTTTTTTGTCGAAAAGACTGAATTGCATTGGACCCATGGCGGGGATAAGAAGTTATTACTCCACCATGCCGTGCCTGAAGGCGCCGTGATTTTCATGCGCTTGATTACGCCGGAAAGTTCCTTTGGTTCGGTTCCCGTTGCCTACCAAGTGGAAGGCGTCCAACCAACGAACTCGATCGGACTGTGCGAGATGCGGCTCCTGCGTATGCACCCGCGCTCCAGAGCACAGGCCCGTAGAGAAATTGCATCTCCTTCGCCGGAATATTCATCTAAGACTCATGAGCCGAAGGAGAGTTCGTTCCAGTCAGAATTCGAGGAGGTGCTCAATGAAGCCTGATACAGCAATCATAACGGCTCAAGACCGTTTGGCAACCTGGGAAGAAGTTCAACGCGCGACGTCATTTACTCCTGACCGCGTATTGGAGCATTGCTACACCAGGGGTAGCCACTGTGAAATCGATTCGGAGTTGGGCGGCACGATCCGGTATCCCGCCGAAGAATTTGAGTTCTTCGCGTACCTTAGCGAGATGCACGGTTCTGCTGTAAATTGATTGTGCTAACTTTGGCTTGGAAATCCATCTTTGGCACAGGGGCAGGGGGAAACGCCCCAATACGGAACTAATGGAAGCGCCGATTTTGGATTAGCGCTAGCCGCCGCCCGTCGGCGGCGGACAGGGTCCGGCAATTGCTCGACGATAGTCCCGCCAAGTTCTTACCAACCATAGAGTTACAAGATTCCCACTCCAGTTCAACAGATGCATGTCCATCTTCATGACTCGTGACCTCGGCACTTCCACTGTGGCACTTCCCTTGCCTTGATTCAGGCATGAACACTTTGACAGTTCCCGCCAAGGAGGGACATCTGGTCCTTGGGAGTTCGGAAGACGCACTGACGGTTTGCGTTCTGGACGATGAGCAGAGCATGGTGGAAATGTTGCAGGAATCGCTCCGTTGCCTCGGCTTCAATTCCATTGGTACCAGCGATCCACAACATGCACTCGACATGGTCGACCAGGGCCGGGTCCGCGTGGTGATGTCGGACATCAAAATGCCTGGGATGGATGGTTTGCAGTTCCTGGAACAGGCCCTGCACCATGACCCGGGCGTGTACGTCATCCTGATGACAGGATACTACTCGCTCGATAACGCCATCGCGGCTATAAAGCGCGGCGCATATGATTACATCCCCAAGCCCGTGGATCGTTCCCGGCTTAAGAAGTCACTGGACGAGCTGTCCGACTCGTTTCGCCGCCGCAAACGCATACGCAATCTCGAAAGTCAGCTTCTCAACGACCAGGAATTCCACGGGATCGTTGGTAGAAGCCCGGCGATGATCGAAGTATTCGAGATGGTCCGCAAGGTGGCGCGCCATTACACGAATATTCTGCTGATCGGCGCGACTGGTGTCGGAAAGGAACTAATCGCCAAATCCATTCACCAGATGAGTCCGGTGTCGCAGCAGCGCTTCGCGGTTTGCAACTGCTCCGCCATGGTGGATACGCTGCTGGAGAGCCAGCTCTTCGGGCATATGCGAGGATCCTTCACGGGCGCGACCGATACGCGCCCCGGCCTGTTTGAATACGCCAACGGCGGAGCCGTTTTTCTCGATGAGGTGGGAGAAACGTCGCTGCCGATGCAGGCCAAACTGCTCCGCGTTATTCAAAATCGGGAAATTCAACGCGTTGGTTCGCCGGAAGTCCGCAAAGTGGACGTTCGCCTGATCGCAGCAACGAACCGCGATCTGCGCGCCGAAGTGCTTGCCGGGCGGTTCCGTGAAGATCTGTTCTACCGCTTGAGCACCATCCAGATTCGCGTCCCCAGCCTGAGCGAGCGCCTGGACGATATTCCTCTGCTCATCCAGTATTTTTTGAAGAAATACAACGATGCCTACAGCAAGCAGATTCAGGGGCTGACGCGCCGCGCTCAAGCCGTCCTGCTGCAGCATGGCTGGCCCGGCAATGTCCGCGAGTTGGAAAACGTCATTTCGTGCGCGTGCCTTACCTCTGTAAATGAATTTATCGACGTGGATGATCTCCCGGAAAATCTTCAAAAACCATCGGGTCGCGACGGCAATTCGAAGGATACCTGGCGACCGCTTCCACTGGAAGAAATCCGGCGGCAGCATATCCGGCGTGTTCTCGACGCTTGTGAAGGAAATCGAGTCCGCGCCGCGCAACTTCTGGGCATTGGCCGCACAAGCCTCTACCGATTCCTGAAACGATCCGAAAAGAAGCCCGTCGGCACCACTCCTGTGTAGTTGTCGGGAAATGCGATCCAACAAAATTCCGCAAGCGGGATGATCTCTGTTTCAGAAGAGCACAGGAATCGTGTGCCTGGAACAGTTTGTTTTCTCTGAGGCAGCTCATCTACGGTTGGTACGCTGCGTGCAATCTATAGGCCGTGACTGAAATGATTAAAGTCCAGCGACGAAGAGAAGATCCCATTGCAGTAAATATTCCCGCGGAAATCACGGGGATCGACCGCAGCGGTCGCCTGTTTAGCGAACAAACTTTCGTAAAGGACGTGACTGACATCGGTTGCCACTTCGAGACTAGAACGCGACTTCAATGTGGCGACATTGCTGCCGTCAAACCTCTTGAGCCGGGCGAGAAGATCATGACGAACGAGCAGTACCAGTTCTTTGAGGTGATGTGGGCCGCGAATCACGGATCCAGGTGCACGGTCGGCACCCGAAGACTTCAAGGTGAAAAACTTGCGAACGCCAAATTTCCTCCGCCCAATTATTCCCCGAGACTCCCCGCGAAATAGCCTGCCCAAAACGCGTCGCGCGAGCCGTAAATCTGGACAGCGCGACGCTTCCTTCCTCTGTTTTCCGAGAGCGCGCCATTGTGGGCAGTCATTTTTGCATTGCGCGATTTCTTTCTCGGCCTGATTTCTTTTTTCGAGTGCTACGCTCTGTGCTAGACTTTCTGCGCGGTCGCTTATTGATGGCGCGACTGCCGATGCGTGGAACTTCGGGCTCTGTGCGACGAAGTCCCGCGAACCCCGCCAGGCCCGGAAGGGAGCAACGGTACCGGGATCACTTCGTGCGCCGCGGAGTACCCGAAGTTCCTCTCATCTGCAGCGTGCAAGATTTCTCATCGGGCGAGGGCTGTACTCGCAGCCCGCCGTGGGATGATCCTCTGTGAGTCTCTGCGTACTCTGTGTTGAGCTTTTCGGATTTCAACACAGGGGACACGGAGAACACAGAGAAGAAAATCCGGGAAGAGACTTAGGTTCCGAACAGAATGAGCTACCAAGTCATCGCGCGAAAATGGCGGCCGCAAACGTTTGCCGACGTGGTCGGACAGCAGCACGTCACGCGCACGCTCTCGAACGCCGTGCAATCCGGCCGTGTGGCGCACGCTTACATTTTTTCGGGCGCGCGCGGCGTGGGCAAGACAACCACGGCCCGCGTTCTCGCGAAAGCGCTGAACTGCGTGAAGGGTCCGGCCGCGGAGCCTTGCAACGAATGCGATTCGTGCCGCGAAATCGGGCTGGGGAGTTCGCTCGACGTCATCGAAATCGATGCGGCATCGAATCGCGGCATCGACCAGATTCGTGAGCTGCGCGAAATGGTTCGCTACGCTCCGGCCGGCGGACGCTACAAAGTTGTGATTCTCGACGAAGCGCACATGCTTACCGACGAAGCCTCAAACGCGCTGCTCAAAACCCTTGAAGAACCTCCCGACAAAGTTATTTTCGTGATGGCGACGACGGAGCCGGAAAGCCTGGCCGAGACGATTCGCTCACGATCGCAGCATTTTCATTTTCGCGCGCTCTCTTTCGCTGAAATCGTGGACGCGCTGGAACAAATTTGCGTAAAAGAAAATCTGACGGCCGAGCCGGGCGCGCTGGCAGTGATGGCCCGCGCCGCCGAGGGCAGCCTGCGCGATGCGCTCTCCCTGCTCGAGCAGGCGCGCGCCTACTGCGGCGCGAACATTACCGACACGCAGGTCCGCGAACTGCTCGGCGTCGTCCCTGAAGAAATTCTCGAAGAGCTAACAGGCGCAATCGAAGCGCGATCGGCGGAGCGCGTTCTTACGCTCGTGCATCGCCTGCTCGCCGAAGGACAGAACCTGCAGCATTTTTGCCGCGAAGCCATCGGACATTTCCGGAATCTTCTCGTCGCGCGCGTGTGCGGCGCCGATTCCGCATTGATCGCCGCGCCCGCCGATCAGCGCCCGCGCTTGAAGCAAGTGGCGGAATCGTTCAGCGAGGAAGACCTCACGCGATTTTTTCAGATTCTTCTGCACACCGACGACGATCTGCGCCACAAGCCAGACGCGCGTCTGCATCTGGAAATGGGATTGCTTCGTCTGGTGAATGCGGCGCGACTTGCTCCGCTTGAAGAAATTCTGGCGGATCTTGAGGGTGGGCCGACCGAGCGCAAGCCCGGCGCTGCATCGCAATCACCTGTGCGCAGTAGTGCTCCGGCAGCGTTTGCCGCCACCGCCTCGCCGAGTTTGACGCAGAGCGTTCCGCAAGTTCCCGCGAGCGCAAAAATGCCGCCCGGCGCGATACCGCGGCCTGAAATTGCCGCGCCTCCAGTAACGCCGCCGGTCACAAGGCCCCTGGTGAAGCCCGTTTTGACGGACGACGTGAATGTTATTTCCGAGCGAACGAGTTCCAGTCCCGGTCCCGTCCCAGGTCCGCCGCCCAGCATGATCGCGCGCACCGCCGAAGCGGGAGCCGGACTCGAAGCGGCGCAGGTGGATTCAATCAAGGCCGCGATCCTCAGCCAGGAAAAATTTCTCGGCGAATTGATCGAACACGCGTCGCGATGGGAGATGAGCGGCGGTGAAGTGCGATTGTTCTTCCCCACCGAGAGCCGCGCGCTCGCCGAAATGCTGCAGGCGCGCGATCCCATGGAACGTTTGCGCAACATTACGAGCCGCATCCTCGGTCAGACGGTGCGTGTGTGTGTTAAACTGGAGGCCGTGCCGGGATTGGGAGTTGGAACGCGATCTTCTTCCGGCACACGCGAATTGCGCGCCAAGTTCGAGCAAGATCCGATCGTGCGCGCAATGCTCGAACGGTTCGGCGGCCAGATTTCCGACGTCAAGCGCCGAAGCGAGGACTAGACTATGGAAGTAAAAGCACTGCAGCAAATTCTCACGCAGTTTCGCCAGATGCAGGAGAACCTGCAGAAGCAGGTCGAAAATGTGCACGTGGAGGCCTCGGCCGGCGGAGGCATGGTCACCGTCAGAATGAACGGCCAAAAGCAGCTCACGGAGATTCGCATCGACCCGGAAATTTTCGCGGGGAAAGATCAGGAATTATTGCAGGACTTGGTGCGCGCGGCCGTCAACGAAGCCGGGCGCCGCGTGGATGAAGAGCTCACGACCCAGATGAAGAGCCTGACTAACGGGGTGCCGGGGATGGCCGGACTGAAAATTCCCGGATTGTTTTAAAGCACGCATAATTTTCTCGTTTGGCATTGCGTTCAAACCTACATTCCAAGTGAACCAAACTGGTTTTTAAAAATGTCTCCATTCTCGTCATTCCGAGCGCTCGAGTTGAACCCTCGCGCTGAAGCAACGCGAGGAATCTCTCCGCGGACCGTCGAGAGAACAAGAGGGATTGCGCGTGCCTGATTTCGCCGAACCCGTCGAACGCCTGATTGACCAGCTCAAACATTTGCCCGGCATCGGAGCCAAAACCGCGCAGCGCCTGGCGTTTCATATTCTGCGCATCGCTCCGGAAGATGCGCTCGCACTGGCCGACGCCATTCGCGACGCCAAGCTCAACATGCGATTTTGTTCGGTGTGCAACAACATTACCGACGCCGATCCCTGCTTGTATTGCACAGGCCCAACGCGCAATCACAAAACCATCTGCGTGGTCGAAGAGCCGCACAACATCATGGCCATCGAAAAAACGCGCCAGTACGGTGGCCTCTATCACGTTCTCGGCGGGGCGCTCGCTCCGCTGCGCGGTATCGGCCCCGATCAGCTGCATCTGAAAAGTCTGATCGAACGCCTCAAAGGCGGCACAGTCGAAGAAATTATCATCGCAACCAACCCGAATGCCGAAGGCGAAGCCACGGCCATGTATCTCTCCAAGCTCATCAAGCCTCTCGGCGTACGCGTCACGCGCATCGGCGTTGGCATCCCCGTCGGTTCCGACCTTGAATACGCCGACGAAGTCACGATGATGAAAGCTATGGAAGGCCGCCGGGATCTGTAGGAATGTCGGCACAAATGGAATTGGCAAATAAGCACGAAAAACACGAGCATGAAGCTAAACTTGCGACGCTCAGGTCAGTTATTGATGAAGGCGACGCGAGCGGTATCGCCAAGGGAAATCCCTTTAAGCGAGTTCGCAAGGCCCTTAAGCTTTCCGAATCGTCGCGCTAATTGTTGTGCATTTCAATTTACGCGTTGTGTTTGAACACCCTGTTGAGTGTTTTCTTGCCAGCCACAATTCTTCTTCACGAAACCCACATGGCGTAGGCCAGATAACAAAGCAGCGCGCCGGTTACCAAGATCAGCAAGCCGAACAAGCGGCGTTTATTCAGAAAAAATATCAACGTTAGTCCCGTCAGCGATACCAGCGTCATCAGGACGGCGGAAAAATCTATTACCGTGGACCATTTCCTTCCGGTGTCGCGTCCTTTGTGCAAATCATTCAGAACCGAAACCAGGCCAAATCGGCTCACACTCAGATCGTACTTTCCCGTGTTGCGGTCGATGGACGCGTCAGCTTCATAGCCGGGTCCTTTAAACACCACTTCGCACTGCTCATCGTCCACGTGGACCTCGGAAACGGCGCCCTTGATTGCATGGGTACGTCGCAGGAACTCGACAATTTTGTCTTGCTCTACAACTTTCGAGTCGCCCGTCTTCATCCACGCCGCGTCCAGCGTGCCTTGATAGCGGGCCGCGTTTCTCTGACCCTCGAACCAATCCGCGTGATTCAACGTGAAGCCCGTCGCCGCGAAGAACAGCAGAATTGCGAAGCTCAGCATGGAGAGATAGGTGTGCAACCAGCGAGCGAGATGGGCGAAGCGCCGCTTCCAATGCAGATAGCGCGGGTCTGGCGACGAGATGCGCGGAGGGTTAGTTGAGTTCACGGGTGGGTTATGGGGCGATTTTGTGGTAGTCAAGGGAGGCCGACGCAATCTCCACACCGCCGCGAAGTTGAAACTGTTTGGCTGAGCCGTCGAAGTCGATTTCCTGGCGCATCACTTGATCCGTGCCATGTTCTCGCGCGGCTTCAATCATCACGTTGTACTTGCCGGCTTTTACAAGTTTGCCGAAGTCGTCTTTTCCATCCCATTTAAAGGTGTATTTGCCGGGCGGGCGGGTGGCGCTGGAAACAGAATTCAAGACATGTGTGTCTTCGCTCTGTGAGCGTAGGTTTTCAACCCGGCTCCAGGAATACAGTTCGCGCAGGAACTTGAACTTGGCATACCAGAGGGCAATTGTGCGAACCGGGGAATGGTTTTCGTCCTCGATCCACACCGCAACATAGGGACGTCTCACGCGATAGCCATCGATCAGGCTCAGTTCCATCGAGATGGTCAATTCATATTTCTCGTTCCACGCGGAGGAGCCCGACTGCACGGCCGCGGTTCGGAAAAATGCGACAGGCCGTACCTCGGCAGCCTCAGGGGAAAGCGGCGCTTCCAGAGAACTCCAACCCCCGCTTTTTATTTTTTCGCCATTCTTTTTTACGAGCATGTATTCCGCGCCG
>JAOAPW010000201.1 GCA_025463105.1 Candidatus Acidiferrum typicum
TCGATGGATTCTTTGTTTTCGACGTGTTCCTGAACGACGATGGCACAATACAGCACGTTGACGCTCTGCGGAACCCCGGAGCGATGCCTGGCGCTGCCAAGACATCCATAAGCAGTTGGAAATTCCAGCCGGCGTCCAATGCCGAGGAGCCAGCACCTTCACGCATGACCGTAAGCTTTGTTTACCGTCCGCCGAATTACGGTAACGCGGCTGCTGTCGCACCAGAAGTCTTCGCCCCGGTGTTGCCTCTCGATCAGTCAGCGCCCTCTGAGCATGGACACTACGTCCCGGTCGGCATCCTGTCGTTCGCGTATCCGGCGTATCCGGTCAACAGCGTCGCTTGGGGTTCCGTGGTGGTTCAACTTACGGTGGATGACTCAGGAGACGTGAAGGCCGTCGAGTTCCTTCACGGCATGGCGGGCTTCAACAATTTGGTTTCGGACGCCTTAAAGAAGTGGCGCTTTCAATCGGCAACACTCGACGGGAAGCCGATCAAGTCGAAAACCATCGTAGCCATCATCTTCCAGTCCCCCGCCGCACACTAAAATACCAGCGGACGCGCAGCGCATCCTGAGTAAACCGATGAACTTATTGAAGAAGAGTGGTGCGCCCGGAGAGATTCGAACTCCCGGCCTTCTGGTTTCCGCCTGAGGCGGACTCTATCCAGTTGGCAGCACAACCGACAACAGGCGCTTGAGTTCCTGTCGGCCCTGACCGGTCTTCAAAAATCGCTCGCGCCTCATCGCATCTGCTCTCGTCGGAAAGTTTTCCTGGCGGATTAGTTTCCACGGCCCGCGGTTCTTAGTCGATTTCGTTATTCCGTTGTTATGCTGGCCAAGTCGCTGCGTTAAATCTGAGGTATGGCCCACGTAGTGGCGACCGGTAATCTCGCTCTCCAGAATATAAACGTGGAACATATTTGAAGAAGTGGTGCGCCCGGAGAGATTCGAACTCCCGGCCTTCTGGTTCGTAGCCAGACGCTCTATCCAGCTGAGCTACGGGCGCACTGCGTTTAATTTTAATCCTAACTATTCTGTCCACCCCAATCCAACTGGTTTCCGCCTCCAGCGGACTCTCTCCAGCTGAGCTACGGACGCACAGTCAGCGAAATTCTACCATGTCATGCGCGGGTCGGCCAGATGCGCGCTGCGTTTTGAAACGTTTACTTCTAACGGGCCGCTGCGGCCATCGCCATTGCGCCTTCCAGTGCTTGCATCATTGCCGCGAAGCCTGGGAGGTCGAGTGACTGCGGACCGTCCGACAATGCTCGCTCTGGACATGGATGCACTTCGATAATCAGTCCGTCCGCGCCGATTGCGACTGCGGCGCGCGATGCCGCCGGGACCAGGCTTCGTCGCCCGGTCGCGTGTGAGGGATCGACGACAACCGGCAAATGACAAAGTTCTTTCGCAAGTGCTACTCCGGCCAGGTCCATCGTGTTTCGCAATTCTGAGTCGAAAGTCTTGATTCCTCTTTCGCACAAAACCACATTCGGATTTCCACCGGAGAGCAAATACTCCGCTGCCAGCAGCCATTCTTTAATTGTGGCCGAGGGTCCGCGCTTCAGGAGAATTGGCCGCGACACCGTCGCCAGCCGTCGGAGCAGAGGGTAATTCTGCATATTGCGGGCGCCGACTTGCATCATGTCAGCATATTCCACGCACGCGTCCATATCCTCGATGCCCATGACTTCCGTCACGATGGGCAGCCCCGTTTCTTCACTGGCCTCTTTCAGGATCTTCAGCCCTTCTAGGCCCAGGCCTTGAAAATCATAGGGCGATGTTCGCGGCTTGTAGGCGCCTCCGCGAAGAATTTTGGCGCCCGCGGCCTTTACTCCTCGCGCGGTCTGCATCAATTGTTCGCGCGACTCGACCGAGCACGGCCCGGCCATCACGACGAGTTCCGATCCGCCGATCTGCACGCCTTTTACGTCGACAATCGTGCGCGTGGTTTGCAGCTCCAGGCTCACGAGGGTGAAGGGTTGCGAGATTGGAATAATGTCCTCGACGCCCGGCGCTACGCGGAGGGACTCGAGTTCACTGCGCCTCCCACGGTTTTTTCCCACGACGCCGATCACAGTGCGCTCCGCGCCTTGAATCAGATGGGGTAAGAATCCGCATTCCTTGATTCTGTCCATGACGTGATTTATATCCTCCTGCGTCGCCGTTGATGACATGTTTACGATCATCGATTTTCTCCTCTGTCGAAATTTTAAGCGCCGGTGCAAGACGGCGATCGTGCAAAAAAAATGCCGCGAACCTTGTAGGGTTTTCGCGGCCAGTTTCCGGAATCTTTTCGCGCTTTTTAGCTTTTTAGTTCTACTTCAAATCGCGCGCGATCCGCCCCTGGCCGCTCCCCACCATGGGAAGCGGTACGTAAAGGCGAACCAGTAATAAGAGCGCGTTTGCATGATCAGGTGTTACTTCTTTTCCAGCTTGCGGGATGAGCTTACGTGGAACCGCGCAGGATGTCAACATTTTCCCTAGGGAGAGAAGATCTCCAATAGGCGAGCTATGACTGCGGCTGCTCAGCCCTTGCTACTCAGCCAAACCGCGTTTTACGTCCTCACTCAGGACGATCGCTTCCGCAACTTCTTTCATGGATTTGCGCCGCTGGCGGCTCTGTCGTTGAATCGTAAGATAAGCCTCCTCCTCGGTCACCCTGAGTTCGCGCTGGAGAATTCCCTTGGCGCGCTCGACGAGTTTTCGCGTCTCCAGCTTCTCGGAAAGATGCAGATTCTCGCTTTCCAGACGCGCCATCTCGATTTCCGCGCCGACCAGAAAGCCGATCGTCGAAATTAAATTGATTTCGCGATCCGAATACTCATGCGGTTCGCGATTCTGCAGGTTGATGACTCCCACAACGCGCCCGCGGCACATCACGGGCACCGAAAGGAAAGCTTCGAATTTATCTTCCGGCAGATCCTTGAATAATTGAAATCGCGGATCCTGCGATGCATTCAGCGCCACGGCGACCGGTTGGCGATGCTCCGCCACCCATCCCGTAATGCCCTGCCCGAGCCTCAGCTTCAATCGGTCAACGACATCCGCGTGCGCGTTTTTGGATGCGCGGAGAATCAAATCGTCGTCCTCCAGCGCATATAGAAAACAGGAATCGCAACTCACCACCGTTGCGGCGAAATCCACGATCTGCGTAAGCACTTCTTGCAGTGGATCGGCCGACGCCATCCGGCTGGCCATTTTGTGCAGGAAATCAACTTCAGGACTGTTATTCATGGGATTCCTAGTGGCCTCGGTACTCACGACAACAGACTAGATGGAGGCACTCCGGCTGTCCAATTCTTGAAACGAATGCAAACCATAAGCCATTTGTCTGCTTTTACACTCTGTTAACAATTGTGAAAGGTTGAGCGTGAATTCCCAATTTGGGAATCGGGCTGAAAATGCGAGGAAAGTTTATTACTTTGTGCGAATTCTTTTTTGCCGCAAGATTTCCGCGGAACGCTGCGCCGTTTCACTTACGAGATAGCCCATTTTCGGATGCGTGGGCTCGATGTCTGCCTGAAGGCCGTACTCGTGAAGCCTCTCGGAAGTTACCGGGCCGATCGATGCAATCAACATTTTAGAAAGGCCCCGGCGCATCGAGTCTTCCTGGTTCATTTCAGCGGCAACCTGGAAGAGGTGGTTCACTTGTATCCCCGTCGTAAACAGGATGACGTCCAATTCATCGCGCGCAATCGCCGTGACCGCTGCGCGCAATGGTTCAACATCTTCCGGCAAGCCCCATTCATACACGGGCACGCGCGTTACCTGTGCGCCGCGATCGGAGAGAGCAGTCAAAAGTTCAGGGTTGGACGTGCCGTATTCCTGAACCGCCACGTGGCGTCCCGTGAGCGGCACAGACTCGGCCTTTTCATCGAGCGTTCTCAAAAGGTCGCGCCAAGTATTGGGTTCGGGCACAGCCACCGTGACCGGCACACCCAATTCCTTCAATGCCGCCACTGGTTTCGGACCGCGCGCCACGACGGTAATTTTTCGTAGCGCGGCCACGAATTGTTCAACGGGATAAACCGTCTCTACAACCCGCGTTAGAGCGCGAGTTCCAACGCCCGTCAAAAATATGACGATGTCAAAGTTGTTTTCGGAAAGCTTGCGAGCGAATGCAATCGCTTGCGTGTTGGACGCAAGTGGTATCTCCCGCATCGAGGGAGCAACGGTGGCCTTTCCTCCGTTGCTCTCGATCAGCTTTGCCATCTCCTGCGCGCGCCGGCTTTCCAGCGACAGCACGCGCAGGCCTGCGAAGCCGCCCTTGGAAGTTTCATTCCCCACGATTGCCACGATCGCTATGATGCAGCAATCGGAAGATTTCTTCCATCCCCGGATCGTGGTCCGCTCTTACCGCGACTCTTGCCGTACGGAAGCGGAAGTTCCAATCGCTTCTCCAGACACGACTAATTCGACGCGGCGATTTTGTTGACGTCCGGCAGCCGTTAAATTGTCCGTAACGGGCTGGCTCTTACCGAACCCGCGGGCCGTAACCGCGTCCGCAGAAACGCCCTGCGAAACCAGATACTCGCGAACGGAGCTGGCTCGCTGCTCGGAGAGGCGCTGGTTATATTCGTCGCCCCCAATGCTGTCCGTGTGCCCTTCGATTTGGAGCCTCAGGCCGGGATGCGCCACGATAATACCGCCGATTTTTGCCAGCTTCTCGCGGGTCCCCGGTTTCAAGGTATATTGCCCCGAATCAAAAAGCACGTCGGACATGTTTACAATCAATCCGCGTGCGGTTTCCCGAGTCTCCAGGATTACGTTGAGTTGCTGGCGAATCTGTTCGCGGAGTTGCGCCTTGTCCTGTTCGGCCTGCGCTGCCGCTAGACGAGCCTGATCCAGCTGCGCCTGAGACGCCTGCGCCTGGGCCTGTGCTGCGCCGCGAGCCGCTTCCGCATCACTTCTTTCCCTGCCAGCGCGCTCGGCTTGCGTTTGGGCCTCGAACTTCACGCGTTCCGCTTCGGCCTTGGCTCGCTCTGCTTCTGTCCTGGCGCGCTCAGCGGAAGCTCGGTCGGCTTCGGCCTGAACCGCACGTGCCTTAGCCTCCGCTTCTCGTTGATCGGCGGCCGCCCTTTCGCTCGCGGCCTGTTCGTCTTGCATCTTGCGGATAGTGATCAACCGGGCGTCCTCGGCTTCCTGCGCAGCGTCCCGTGAATTTTGAACGACTGTTTTCTTACCGATCTTGCCCTTGAGTCCATCCTCCGCATTCTGCAGACTCACTTCGGCTTTCTGTAGCGTATCCGCGGCATATTGTTCCGCGCCATTCCAGCGCGCGATTCGCACGGCATTGCGCGCCTCATAAAGTTCCAAAGGCGTTTTCTTGTCCATGCGCAAGGTGGCGAGATCGGATGGTTTTACGTTCACTACATACTGTCCACGCTGCAAGAGTTCATACTTGGCGTCAATTTGTTCGATCGTTCCTTCGGTATCGCTGCGGATAACATTTTCCATGACGACGAGATCGCTTGGCTGAGTCACCGCAAAATAGGGCTCAGCAGTTACGATCAAACCGAAGGTTTGCAGGTCTGTGCTCACTTCCAACTTGCTGTCAGAACCGTTGAGCAGTACTTCGCCCAGATTTTTCGGCCGTCCTTCGGGTGTGACGGCCCACAAAACATAAGTAAGGTATTCGGGCCCGTATTGAGTGGCAGGAGAAAGATGCTCCATCCTGGTGTTGATCTCGATTCGGCCCTGTTTGCTGTTTACGATCGCTTCGCCAGTCGCTTCGGGCATTAACGCGGTACCACGGAAATCAATTTTTGTGGATCCACTGCGATGGCGATAATTTACGGCTTTGGTTATGCGCGACACTACTGTGACTCGAAAAACTGGACCTGAACCCGAGCGATCCATCTGCACGTGACTCTGCTGTCCCGGCTGTTGCGCGGACACGGATGCGCAAAATAAAATCATCAACGCAAACGATGGTATAGACCTTTTCATAGGTCCCCCTCATTAAATTTGCTTGGGCTTGGTTTTCCGCTCGCGCTTGGTGGATGAGTTTAAGCTGAATTTCAGCTTCCGCTTCAGTTAGCCCCTCATAGAACAGATTAATCCGGGCGACATTTGGGTCGATCAGGAAATCTACCTAGAGAAGCATAAAACTACCTGTATGACTCCCCGCAAAACGACAAAAGTGGCAACTCTTCGAAAAACAAAGCATCAGAATATTTATGAACCGGTTGAGTTTATTGCCGATCACGGTCGTCACAGATTCGGGAGTCCCGGCAGACTCGTATTCAATTGGACTCCGGACTTGGCAGCAACAATGACTCGGACATCGGTAAAGCGTATGTTGATCTTATGGGAACTATAGAACCATTGGATCGGATTCGGAGGCACACATGGTATTCCTGCCCTTAATGATCGCAATTGCAGGGGTATTGGCCTTATCGCTGAGACCGTGGCCTTTTTTCGACACGTCCGATGAATCGCGAGAGGGGGGCGAGCGGACTTCCGGCCGAAACGTGGCCTGGGAATTCGGAAAATGGGTGGAGGGGCAAGCGCTTGCTCGCGGGCTCAACGTTCGTGGCGTGGCCCGTTCCGTGCCAATCGTATGCCCGAAATGCCGCAAGGCCTCAAATTATTTTGTCTATCCCGACGAACTTTGTGTGCGCTGCTGGCGCGCCAGCCTTAAACCCTTACCGACTCCCCTGAAGGGCAATCACTCGTAATTAATAACTTCACTTCTCTGCTTTACCGCTGTCAGGCGGGAAAAGATAGCTGTTATTCTCCTCGCAAACCTGTTCCGAAATTTCCCAGCCAGGCTTTAAATCAAAAATCCTCTGTGCCGTCCACGATTTTACGTACGTCTTCGGATCGTCGATGGTGATGTCGACCTTCAATACTTCATGACTCACTCGCTGAATTCGTTCCACGAGATGCAGTGCGTCTGAGTGGGGGTGCTTTGTACCATCGATCCAGGTTTTGTCGTTGAATCCGATTGTGTCCACGACGAGCGTGTTTCCCTGCCACTTGCCAACCGAATTTCCCATATAAGTAGGCGTCAGATCCTTGGGATGATCTCGTCCGTCGGTATAAATCTGCCGGATCAGGTGCTGATATTCGTAGATGATCAATACGCGCTCGGGCAGCGTAATAATTTCGAATGGATATGGCTCGGTCCAGACTCGCGGAACTCCCGGCGGGATGCAGAGCACAACAAGTGTGTCTTTTTGCGGACCGGCTTTAACGCGTTCCTCGCCCCAGGGCAGGAAAGGAGCGCCGCCCTCGAAGGAAAAATTAGCCCGCACGTTACCCTGCGTGAACCATACGCCCGAAAGATCATGTGTCTGGTCTGGATCTTTAGTTTTTGATGCTTGAGGCGCACCTGCAAGACAAACGCAGGAGAGACCCAACGTGGAGGCGATGGTGACGAATAAAAAAGCGCGGTATCTCATTGAAGTGACCTCCATTTCCTGCGATTCGCAAACATAACGAGGCTACTCGTAAGGTGCGGAGAGCACTCGGCCGTCGGCCAGCGTAATTTTCATGAGCAACAAAACAGGCTTGCCGTTTTTACCCGGATGCCCGGTAATCGAAACGGTGTCTCCCGCTTTCAAGGAATCTTTTTTAAATCCGGCCCGCACCATCATGTTCAGGCTTACGCCTTCCACATTCCAATCCACGGTCTTGCCGGCCTCTTTCTCCACCTTCAACGTGATCTGCACGTGCGGGTTGATCAATTCATAGTCAACGACAGTGCCCTTGATCGTTGATGTTTGATCCATCTGGAAGTTCGCAAAACCGTGATGCGCAAGGACTGGACGCGATACCAGAAGCAGACTCATTGCGAGGCCGAACAGTATCCATCGATTATTTTTCACCGTGGCACTCCACAAATCCGAATTCCGTTCACGTTCAGTTCCGAATCGCTATTGCAAAAGCTGGCCCAGCGCGGGCAACGGCACCGCACTCTCCTTCAAAGCGGCATCGTGAAATTCGGAAAGCATGAACGCCGAGCCCTTGCGCTTCTTGTATTCTTCACGGGTGTCCAGCCAGCCTCGCAGGCCCACAAAATATGTCGGCAATTGACAAGAAGAAAGCTGCGCGCGCTGCAACTTGGCCGTCGCCTCTTCCTTCTCCTGAAACGTGTCATTGATCATCAGGTCCAATGCCTGCTGATCCGTCATGCCCATGGTCTGAAGCCGGATGTCAAGAATCGCATTCGCGATGGAGCGCAGTAGTTGCTTGTAAAACGTCAGCCGAAGCTCAACGCTGCTGTCCATGAATCCTTCTTCCGACATCATTTGCTGGGTGTATAACGCCCAACCCTCGACGTAGGGCACGTTCCCGAAGATATTGCGGAGCGCTCGACGTGATTTCGGTTCGAGATTGTCGGCAACCTCAAACTGCACGTAGTGCCCGGGCATGGCTTCGTGAATCGTGATCTGCATTAATCCGTAGCGGTTGTATTCGCGAAGCTTTGAATCAATGCGCTCCTTGGGCCAATTGCTGGGGATCGGCGTCACCCAGTAAAATGCGCCCAGTTGCGGTTCAAACGCGGGTGCGGGATTGAATCCCGCAACTCCATAGGTTCCGCGCATGAACTCCGGCGTAGGGATGACTTGCAGGTTGTTTCGGGAAGGAAGTGTGACCAGATGCTTTTGGCGAACGAATTCGGTCGCCACGTCCAAATCCTTGCGAGCCTCGTCCATGAAATGTTCCGGAGTGGTGTGCTGCCTGGCAATCGCATCGAGCGCTTCGCGGATCGAATGCGGCGCCGCGAGTTTGGCCATCTGCTCGCGCGCGTCTTTGAGCGCCGCTTCCGCTTCAGACAATACCTGGTCGGGCGTCTTGCCCGCGACAAGCGTGTAAGCAAACTTCTGGGCATAGCGCTCCTTGCCCAACCGCCAATCGCTGGTCCGCTTTGAAAGATCGTCCTTGAGATACGCACTGAAGGCATGCAACGAATTCAATGCAGGCAGCGCAGCCTTATCGAAATCAGCCTTGAGATTTGCCGGCACTTTCGCGCGTAGCGTCTTGTCAATCAGGGCGATATTTCCATCGTTCTCTTCTCGCGCCACTCGATTCCATACGTCCGGTGCGTCGGCCAGATTCATTTTTGCCTGTTCCACGAGCATAGGAACTTGTGAAAGCCGCTGGATGATATGCCCGAAGCGAACATCGAGAGGCGCGTATTCAAGCACGAAGGGACTGAACAACGCATTGCCTACCAGTTCCACGTAGGTCGTAGGGTTGTGCCGGTAATTTTGGATTTGCTGTAAATCCAGCAAGGAGAGATCGATCGCATTCTGAATGATCTGGTAGTCGGCGCGCTCTTCCGCTGACAGTGTCTGTTGATCAATCGCCGCCAGCCTGTCCTTGAAGTCGGCATCAAACTTTCGTGCCGCTTCTATGCCAGATGGACTGAAGTCGTCTAGCTTCTCATCAAGCTTTACGCCCTGGTGCTCATGATAGCCTGCCTGCGTGGCTGACACCGGCGATAGCGCCAGCGAACCATAGACAAAATCTGCGGTCAGCTTCGAGAAATCCGGTTTTTGTTTTTCCTGATTCATTTTGCAACCGGCCATTGAAAGAACGGACGCGATGACTGCAACCGAAATGGCTTTACACGTTAGCCACATAAGCGTTCACCGAACCATTCTGGCGGCGCGCGTCCACCAACAGGCTCAAGTCGAAACAGGAACAGCAGGAACAGCATCAACAGGTTGATGGAAGCTTCGCCCCTTGCGTTCCTTCCCGAGCAGCAGCGTCACGATGAGCACGGCAATCGTGACGGTTTCAAAACCGGCCAGCGCCCACTGGTAGCCCACATGCTCACTCAACATAAACTCAAGCGAATTGGTTTTTGCGGCGAGCAGAATCCCAAGCTGATACGCAAGTCCGGGGACTAATCCGCGTGTCTCATCCGGCGAAAGCTCACTCAAATGAACGGGAATGACTCCCCATGCACCCTGCACTCCTGCCTGCATCAGAAAAGATCCAACGATGAGCGCAAGGAGTGAATTCCCGAAAGCCCAGAGCGGGATCACCAGTAACGCCAATGCCATTGCAGTGATCATGGTGCGTCTCCGCCCCAGTCTGTCCGAGAACTGCCCGAACACAATCGCTCCGATGATTGCGCCGACATTGTAAATGATGGCCATGTACGATTGCATGGCCGGACTGAATTTGTGAACGGTGCCCAGAAAATCCGGATAGAGGTCCTGCGTCCCGTGCGAAAGAAACATCATGAACGTCATCAGTAAAACCAGATAGAGAAAACTCTTCCACTGCGTGGCGACGATCTTGAGTACCGCTCCGGTCGAGGGCGCCCGATGCTGTTTCCATGCTTCCGATTCCGGCACACGAGCGGAGATATAAAACGCCAGCAGCGCCGGCAGCCCGCCTATCCAGAACATCGGACGCCAACCCCACGTTGGCAGGACAAACCGCGCCACAACTGCGGCCAGCAGATATCCCATCGAGTAGCCGCTCTGCAATATCCCGGAAAGAATGCCGCGCCACCGCGGCGGCACTGATTCCATCGCCAGCGACGCTCCAATACCCCACTCCCCGCCCATGCCAATTCCATACAGCGCGCGCATCACCAAAAAGAATGTGAGATTTGGTGAGAAACCGCACGCTACCTCAACTACGGAAAAGAAAACCACATTGGCCATTAAAGGAATGCGCCGGCCATACCGATCCGTGAGCAGTCCGAAAATGAGCGCGCCCACAGGGCGCATCACCAGCGTCACAAACAAAGAAGCGATGATCTCTTTTTTCCCGACATGAAATTCCGCGGCGAGCTTGTCAATCAGGAACACAACGACAAAAAAATCAAACGCATCGAGCGTCCATCCCAGAAAAGACGCCGTCACCGCGTGCGCCTGGCCGGATCCCGAAAGTCCCGGGACTCCGCTATCACGCCCCTTATTAATCAATGACCCCTCCCGTAAAAGTACCGCTGACGCGCTGCACGATGTCGCGATAGAGCAGGCCCGCGCAAACAGCGGCCAATCCCAGCAGCAAGCTTCCCACCCCAATTTTACCGAAGCAAATCTTGCCGACGCCAAATAATGTCGCGTACACCATCGCACAACCGAGCATCCATGCCAACAAGTTCCGGCCCAGATCGCGTGTTTGCGGTAACTCCGGAGCAAGCGCGGCGATGCGCCGCCATCCCGTCACATGCGGTCGCACTTTCCGATAAAAACGAAGCAAGACGTCGTCGGGTTCAGCGGGAGTCAACAGAGTTACGATCACCCACACCGCCGTCGTCACACCTGTCGTCGCCAGCGACGTCTTCGCAAAGATCACCGGCGCAATGCCTCTGAAAATATGCCACTGATGCAGCCCGAGCGTCATCCCCAGAGCCGTCGCCATCGCCGAAATTTCACTCCAGGCATTGACGCGCCACCAGTACCAGCGCAGCAAATAAACACCGCCCGTTCCCGCACCGACCTCCAGCACCGCTTCCCATCCCTGACTGATTGTAGCCAATCGCGCCGACACCAGCGCCGAGACAGCTACCAGCAAAAGCGTCGCGATCCGTGAGATGTTTACATAATGTTTTTCCGAGGCGTTGCGACGCATGAAGCGCCGGTAAAAATCCTCCACCAGGTACGAACTTCCCCAATTGAGCTGCGTCGCAATGGTGGACATGAACGCCGCCATGAACCCCGCAATTAAAATCCCGCGCAGCGCGTGCGGCATCGTGCGGATCGCGACAAGCATGTAGCCGGATTCAGGATGCGCCAACCCAGGATAAAGCGCCGCGGCCGCGAGGGCCGTAAGAATCCAAGGCCAGGGACGCACGGCGTAGTGCGCGATGTTGAACCACAGCACCGAGAGCAGGCCGTGCCGCTCATCTTTCGCACTGAAAATTCGCTGCGCGATATAGCCGCCTCCGCCCGGCTCCGATCCCGGATACCAGAACGCCCACCACTGTACGCACAAATGCACCACAAATGTCAGCACCGGCAGCGTCCAAAGCGCTTCTGTCGTTAATCCGCGCGAAAAATCAGGCAACATCGCCGTGATATCGGCCGCTTGGGGACCCGCCACCGCCCGCAAAACTGCAAGTTTTGCAAGCATCGCGGACATTCCGCCGGCGGCCTTTACACCGTAATATGCAACCGCAATTACGATGGCCATCTTCAGCACAAATTGAAACAGATCGGTCCACAATACTCCCCAGAGCCCGCCCAGCGAAACATAAAATCCAGTGAACGGAATCAGAAAGAAAATGCAGATGGCGAGACTCGTGTTTTCGCTCTGGCCGAGCACCGATCCCACGATGCTGGTCATCGCCTTGGTCACCCAGCCGAGGATCAGGCAATTCATTAAAACGCCAAGATAAATCGCGCGAAATCCTCGCAAAAACGCGGCCGGTTTTCCCGCGTAACGCATTTCAGCGAACTGCACATCGGTGAGCAGTCCGGAGCGCTTCCAAAGCCGCGCGAACAGGAACACCGTCATCATTCCCGACGGCAAAAAACTCCACCACAGCCAGTTCCCAGCAATTCCTTGCGTGTAAACCAGGCCGGTGACGACAAGCGGAGTATCCGCGGCGAATGTTGTCGCCACCATGGACGTTCCCGCCAGCCACCACGTCACTTGGCGTCCCGATACGAAATAATCCTCCGTGCTACGGCTCGACCGGCGGCGAAAAAATAGCCCGAGCAGCAGCATCAACAGCAGATACCCGAGGATCACGGTCCAGTCGAGCAGTGTCAGCGTCATCAATCACTTTGTCCGCAGCTTTTGTGGGACAGGCACTCCTGCCTGACCACGTGTGCTGTGGCGATGCCGTCCCGGACAGACAAGATTGTCTGTCCTACAAAATCGGTTGCTTAGTGTCGTCACAACTTGCAAACGTGTCAAATATAAATCCGTCTTGCGACTCGGCGGGCGTAGACATGCTGGAGTACAATGCGTGCCGCCATACCAAACCAAAGACCACGCTTTGCGGTGAATTTCTACCGCACTGCCAAATGGGGTAAAGAATGAGACACGCACGAGCCGTCGCGGCGCCCCGCGTCGTCAACATTGAAGATATGCGCCGCCTGGCCCGTCGTCGCCTGCCAGACGCGGTTTTCGATTATCTTGACGGCGGCGCTGAGGGCGAGACTACGCTAAGGGAAAATTGCCGCGCCTTCGAGGCTCTAACTTTTCGGCCTCGCAATGCGATCGCGGTCCCGAATTGTGATTTGCGCACCAAAATCCTGGGAAGCGAACTTTCATTCCCCGCGCTGCTCGCTCCGGTGGGCTACAGCCGCATGATGCATCCTGAGGGCGAAGTCGCGGCTGCTCGAGGAGCAGGCGCAGCGGGCACTGCCTACATTCTCTCTACGATTTCCGGGCACAAGCTGGAAGACGTCAAAGCGGCGACCTCCGGACCAGTCTGGTATCAACTTTATTTAATCGGAGGACGCCAGGCTTCAGAGGCCGCACTGGAACGCGCTCGAGTTGCCGGATTTTCAGCTTTGGCCGTCACGATCGACACGGGCACAGCGGGCATGCGCGAGCGTGACGTCCGAAACGGCACCGCTCAGCTCATGAGCGGGAATATTCTCGG
>JAOAPW010000212.1 GCA_025463105.1 Candidatus Acidiferrum typicum
AGGCCCTGTAGTCTTTCGATTTTTCGAAGTTATTGTGCTGCGTGACCAGAACCGATTCAATGCAGTCAGGTCGATTTATAAGACACATCGGCACGCCCAGAAATCGCAGAAAGACAATGTCGCCGTAATCTCGAAAGCACTTTGTGAAATAGCCGATCGCGTCTCCACGCGGTTCGAACACATTTCCTATGATGGGGCGACCCTTGGGGCCGGGAGGGAGCTTCAATTTAGACGGACTTCCCTTTCATTTTCGGAGATGTTGCGGCAACAGTTTCGCCCCAAACTTCGCTTGCGGTCTCAGCGACCAGGCGCAATTTGGCTTCCTGGTCGGCCTCGCTAAGCAAATTGCCTTCTAAAGTGGACGCAAAGCCGCATTGCGGGCTCAAGGCGAGCCTTTCGAGGGGAATAAAGCTTTCAGCCGCATGAATTCGGCGTTTGAGTTCATCCTTGCGCTCCAGTGCAGCTTTTTTCGAGCTGACCAGACCTAAAACGACCGTCCTGTCGTCCGGGATCTGAGCAAGCGGTTCGAAACCTCCGGAACGGTCGTCGTCGAATTCCAGCAGGAACCTTCGGAAATTAGTGCGGCGAAAAACTTTCGTGATCGGTCCGTAATCGCCGGAGGCGTAAAACTTACTCTGGTTATTTCCCCTGCAAAGGTGGAGTCCAAACAGGATTCCCGGTTGGCCGCTGATCACGGCATTATCCATTTCGATGGAGAGGTCGAGCAATCGGTCAGGATCATTGCCCCGCTGCCGGTATCCCTCGCGGATTTGGGGGTCGATCAACGCCGCGTATTGCGGCGAGTCAATCTGAACATACGTGCAGCCCAAACGCACCAGCTCAGCCACTTCATCGCGAAGAAGATCGACCAGGTCGGCGAGAAATGCATCCATCGTGGGATAGGCGCTGCTGGACTTCTCGGCGTCGTAATAAGCCGCGGCTTGCTGCGCGCTGACCAGAGTGGTCTTCGAGGGATGATTCGTTCTCGCTCTTAGATAGGTGAACTCTTCGGCGCACATCGGATGCTTGCGGCGCATTTTGGACACGATGAGCGGCCTGGGATGCTTGATTTCCTCTCCTGTTTCATTTCGAAATGGGATGGACCAGCCTCCGAACTTATCGAAGCCTTCCACCGCGTCAATCAGGTGTCCGTAGAAGGCGTATCGACGCATCTCCCCGTCGGTCAACACCTCGACGCCAGTTCGGAGTTGCAGGTCCATGGCCTCGTCAACAGCGCGATCTTCAACGCGTTTAAATTCAGCGTTCGTCATTTTCCCGGCCGCAAATTGCGCGCGCGCATCCTTCAGGCATCCAGGACGCAGCAGGCTGCCCACAACGTCGCTTCGAAACATTCGAGGCTCCTCGCAACTTCAATCGAAACTACGAATGGCAAACGAACGCAAGTATAGGATTTCGATCAATAACCTAACTTTACTCCATCCAGTCGGCAATAAAAATATTCGTCTCGTGCGGAGCTTTTCCGTTGCGATTGGAGGCCCACACCAAGCGCTTGCCGTTGGAAGAGAACATCGGGAAGGCGTCGAAATCTGGGTGATATGTGACGCGGTCGAGACCTGTTCCGTCTTCATTAATCAGGTAGAGATCGAAGCCGCTGGGATCTTTCTGGTTCTCCATATTTGAGGCAAAGATGATTCGCTTTCCGTCAGGCAGCCAATATGGAGCGAAATTCGCGGCCCCGTTATGCGTCACCTGATGCTTATTCTTGCCGTCCGCATCCATCACCCAGATTTCGAGATTCCCCGGGCGAATCAAGCCTCGTGAAAGCAGGTCCTTGTAGTCGGCGATTTGTTCTGGCGTTTTCGGCTGCTCGGAACGATAGACGATTTTTTTGCCGTCATAGGAAAAGAAAGCGCCGCCGTCGTAGCCGAGCTCGTGTGTCAATTGGCGGACGTCGCTTCCATCGGCATTCATGGTGTAAATATCAAGATCGCCGTTGCGCGTCGACGTGAAGACGATCTTTTTGCCGTCGCGGCTGATAGTGGATTCCGCATTGTAGCTGTGTGCATTGGTCAGTTGGCGCAAATCGCTGCCATCAGGCTTTGAAGTATAAATTTCGTAGGAATTGTAAATGGGCCAGACGTAGCCGTGCGAATAATCGGGACGCGGCGGGCAATCGGGACTCGCCTGATGCGTCGAGGAAAACAGAATGCGGTCGCCGGCGGGGAAAAAGTAGCCGCAAGTCGTTCTTCCCTTACCGGTGCTTACCAGTTTTGGCGTCGCAGGCTTTCCGTCAGGCGTGTCGACCGGCATCGTATACATCTGATCGCAGGGAACGCCTTCGCCCTGGTGCATGAAAATTAAATATTTGTCATCCGCTGAAAAATACGCTTCGGCATTGGTTCCGCCAAAGGTGAGTTGGCGAACGTTGCGCAGATGCTTCTCGGAAGGAAGGGCGAGCGGAGCTGAAGTTTTATCTCCGACGCCCGCCGTTTGTGTGTGACCGGCGACCCACGCGCACCCGCCGATCAACAGGGCAAAAATCAACGGGCGCGCGAAATGCGATCTTGGCATGACTTTATCTTGATCTACTTTCTTTGTTCGAGTTTCACGGACGCAGTCACCGGCTTGCCCTCTCGCATCACCTTCACTTCGATCACATCGCCCACTTTACTGCGGCGCAAAGCGTCCGTGAAATCGTACAAATTCTTGATCGGCATGGAACCGAATTGAACCAGGATGTCGCCAGCCTTGAATCCGGCCTTGGCCGCAGGTGATCCCGGCCGGACGTCGGAAAACTTTACGCCGTTTTCCTCTTGGCCAAAATCAGGTATGGAGCCGAAGTACGGCCCGTAACCGCCGCCGCCCCCGCCACTCGTATGGTCCGCGGATTGGTCTTCGACCACGGTTACGAATGCGGTGCGCTGCGGTTCAGAATCGATTTTCACAGCAACGTCGTCGATAAAATCAAGAAGGTGCGCGGCCGCCGGCGCATTAATTTTGTCCCACGTGTCGGAAGGCTTATGGTAATCCGAGTGCAATCCTGAAAAAAAGAAAAGCACGGGAATTTGTTTGGCGACAAACGAAGTGTGATCGCTCGCGGAATATCCGCCGGCGGAATACTCAAACTTGAACGGCGCTTTACTCTGCTCCTGTTCCAGCAGGCTTTTAAAATCCGCTCCGGTTCCAACGCCTCCGATATAAACTTTGTCGTCCTTGATGCGTCCGATCATGTCCATGTTCAGCATGGCGACGGCTTTGCCTAGCGGGAGCGTCGGCTCCTTCACCCATTCGGCGGAACCCAGCAGCCCAAGCTCTTCCCCTGCGAACGAAGCGAAAAGAATTCCGCGTTGCAGTTGTCCCTTCATCGGAGCGAGCAAGCGCGCCAACTCGAGTACGCCAGCCGTGCCGGACGCATTGTCGTCCGCGCCGGGATGAATCTGGCCAATGAGCGATGGCGCGAGCGAATCGTAATAGCCGCGTCCCAGGTGATCGTAGTGCGCGCCAATGATGACGTACTCGTCCGTCTTCCCTGGTAGATACGCAAGCACATTATTTACGGTGGCGCGCGTGCTCTCAATATTGACCTTCAAAGAAACCTGCAACTTCGCTGGGAACGGAAATGAAGCTGGATTCGAGGACGTATTGATTTGATTTTGAACGTCGGCCAGCGATTTGCCCGCGGCTGCAAACCACTGCTGAGCGGCGGCATTTTCCAC
>JAOAPW010000242.1 GCA_025463105.1 Candidatus Acidiferrum typicum
TTTCTCTCTCACGCACATGCAACCCCTTGCAGCCGAGCGGCGTCATCTGGAGCGGCAGATTACCTATGCGCGGCCCATCCTCATGGTGCTGGCGCTGGTCGATTTGCTCGAGCGTCCTCCCAACCAGCGCGGCCCACATGCGGTTCTATTCATCACCGCCTATTTGTGCGTATCGCTGATTCTAGCCGCTATCCAGAATCTGCGGTGGATCGGCGATATTTTTCTGCCTCTGGCTTTCGATCTGGCCGCTCTGGCCGCATTTCTGGTCCTGACGAAATCAGTTGTCGCTTTCTGGTTCCTGTATCTGTTCGTCGCACTGGCGGTGGGAATTCGCTGGAGGATGCGAAGCTCGGTGATTCTCGCCGGGGTGGTGACGTTTGTCTTATTGGTGCGCACAGCCATGCACGGTTCGCTCGCCTGGGAGAACGTGCTTCCCTGGATTGCTCTTTCCGTCGGAACTTTTGGCGCAGGGGTGGGCGCGTCGTTTCTTGGGAGCCGCCAACGCCGCCATGTTGCCGAACAAGAATTTCTCGCTCAGATAGCCGGTTTATTGGAAGTGGATCGCGGCATGGCCGAGTCCCTGCGATTGGTTCTTGACGAATTGGTGCGCGCCTTCGACTGCGATGAAGCGATTCTGGCGTTCCGTGATTCGGAACTGGACCGCATCTTTGTCTGGAGGCTGCGCGCAGGGGATAAATCCCGCCTCTCTCCGGAAAACTTGCCCGTCACGCGGAGCGACGGCTTCCTGCTCGATCATCCCGACGCCAGCGTCTGCTGGAACGAACTGGAAGGTTCCGGCGACGGTTTCGGCTGGGACCGCAAAACCGGCCGTCCGCTGAAAGATCTTCCACGCCTTCCAGGGCCTATGCGACAGGAACTCGGCTGGAAATCCGTGCTCGGAGTAACGCTTGATTTAGCCGGCCACCCGGCGGGTCGGGTCATGCTCGGCGACGCACACCGCAGACTGCTCCGTCAGGATCTGCAGTGGTTCGAAAGAGTAGTTCGTCACCTCGGTCCGCCGCTCCAGAATCTCTTTGTTCTCCGACATATCCGCGCGCGAGCCATTGAGGGAGAACGCAGCCGCATTTCCCGCGAAATTCATGACGGTATCCTGCAGACTCTTTTGAGCGTGGACATCCAGTTGGACGTGCTGCGGCGCAAGGTTCCCACTGCGCCTGAGCAGGCTAGCGGCGGGCTTGCGTCCCTCCAACAAACAGTTCGAAATGAGACCGAGGAGTTGCGTCGCATGGTCACCGACATGCGTCCGCTTCGGGTGCAGAGCGCTGATTTGGTGGACCTTATGCGCGGCTTCGCAGAGCGCTTCCGAAATGAGTCCCCCTTGGCACTGGATTTGCTCATCGATTCGGCCGAATTGCAGCTTCCCGACCGCATTTGCCGCGACCTTTTTCAGATATATAGAGAATCGCTACACAATGTGAAAAAACATGCACATGCCTCACACGTAGTGGTAAAACTGTGGCAGAATGAAAGTCAAGTTGTCCTCGTTGTGGACGATAACGGGGAGGGGTTTAGCTTCGCAGGCCGCTTTACGGGCGATGAACTTGACCGTCTGAGGCTTGGCCCCATCTCGATCAAAGAACGTACGCGAAGCGTTGGTGGTGTGTTAACAGTGGAATCGACTCCAGGGCATGGTTCACGTTTAACCGTAGAGGTCCCTCTCGGCTGATATGGCCAAGACTGCAAAACAACAGATTCGCGTCCTGATGGCTGACGATCATGCCATCTTCCGCGAAGGTCTGCGCAAACTCCTCGACGGCGATGATGAAATCACCATCGTCGGAGAGGCCTCCAATGGCAACGATTGCATCAAGATGCTGGCAAAGCTCAAACCCGACATTCTGCTGCTGGACTTGCGAATGCCGGACAAGGACGGCCTTGCCGTGCTCGAGGAAGTGAATTTCGACCAGCTTCCGACCCGCGTTGTCGTGCTCACCGCCGCCGAAGACGACCGCGACGTTGTCCGCGCCATGCGATTGGGTGCGCGAGGCGTGGTCCTGAAACAATCGGCTACCGATCTTCTGGTGAGGAGCATTCACAAAGTCCACGGCGGAGAAATCTGGCTCGACAATCACATGACCGCGGAAGTCATGAAGGCCTTTTCAAAGTCATC
Organism: Candidatus Acidiferrum typicum; assembly: GCA_025463105.1. Taxonomy (GTDB): domain Bacteria; phylum Acidobacteriota; class Terriglobia; order Acidiferrales; family UBA7541; genus Palsa-360. The sequence continues at coordinate 2,132 of JAOAPW010000242.1, forward strand.
CGATGGCGGACCGCGCCGCGAGAAACCCCTGCTGAGCGATCGAGAAAAGGAAATTGTCCAGCTTGTCGCGCAGGGCTACCGCAACAAGGAAATCGGCGAAAAACTTTTTATCAGCGAGCAGACCGTCAAGAACCACCTGCATAACATTTTTGATAAGCTCGGTGTTTCCGATCGCCTCGAACTTGCCCTCTACGCAATTCACCATCGCCTGATCGATCAGGCGTAACCTCAACGTTATTGCAATTCTTCGTATTTGCAGGGATTTGAACGCATTTCCACTGCTTCCTACATTTCCTTCCTAGTACGGGCGTACCACATTGAACTGGCCAAAAACGGGACTTCCGCGCTATTGAGGCGAGCCTTCCCAAACCGTATTCTCATACACGTCACATCAAGTGGTTTCGATTGGGAGGATACATTGACAGCCGAAGAGAGACGCGCGGCACAGCGATTCCAGATTCGGCTACCTATGATCGTTCGCTGGACTAGTGGTTCAGCGATCGGTGAAGCTTCGACAGAGTCCAGAGACGTAAGTTCGCGCGGGGTTTACTTCTTCCTCCCGAAGGAGGTCACCAACGGCTCGCCTGTGGAGATCCTCCTGACGCTGCCCCACGAAATCACTCTTGCCGGACCCGTCAAGGTCCGGTGTCTCGGCCGCATTAAACGCGCCGAGACTGATGAACCAGGACGAATCGGAGTGGTAGCTCAAATTGAACGATACGAATTTCTGCGCGGCGACGAACACGCCGCGTAGTACCGGCCTTGCCCGCCACCTGCGGAGGCGGACAGGAACGACCGGGACGCTCCGGCCCCTCAGCTGAGCGTCCCGGTTACATTTTTAGCGCAACGTAATTGCTCGAGGTTAGACGTGACTGGTGATTAGTGACCGGTGACTGGTGTACATTCTCGTTGCGGCTACAGCTCAACTTCTTGTTCGAATTCGTTGTTAATCTCGACTCCAAGTTCAAATTCCTGCGACTGTTCCAGTTCGCTTTCACCAGTCACCGGTCACAAGTCACCAGTCACGCCTCACTCTACTCGTACCGCAGCGCCTCAACCGGATCCAGCTGCGCGGCTCGTGATGCCGGATAGATTCCCGACACCAGACTGATCAGCACGGCGAAACCAATCGCGCCCAGCACGAGCCACCAGGGCACCGACCAGATATTCGGTGAGCTCAATCCCTGCCGTTTCATGTACACCATCGTACCGAACTGAATAACTCTGCCAATCCCCCAGCCCAGCATCACGCCGGCGACTCCTCCTACCAGACCCATCACGCCCGCTTCCGCAAAAAAGAGTTGCCGCACATCGCGATTCGCGGCGCCGAGCGCCTTCAGAACTCCAATTTCGCGACGTCTCTCCAGAATCGCCATAACCAGCGTGTTAATGATTCCAAGCGACGCCACCGCCAGGGCCAGGCTGCCGAAGATTCCAAGGAATAAATCAAAGATCGCGAAGAACGTGCGCAGGTTGCGCGTGACGTCGATCAATGAGAACGCAGCGAACCCCATGTGCGAAATGCTGGATTCAAGTTGCGTCACTGCTGCCGGACCTGTCGCACGCACATTCAACGCAGCGTAGCGCTGGCCTACGCCGGTAGATGTGCGCGCGACATCCCGCAGATCCGCTCCCTGCACAACTTGCAATTTTTCGGCGACCGCCAGCGGCAAATATAATCCCGCGTTGTTGAAGCCGACCGGACCGCCGCCGGAGTCCGAACCGGGGAGCACGCCAACGACGCGGAATTTTTTCTCGCTCGGCACAATCGAAAATCCCATGGCTTCTTCATCCGGTCCCACAGCCTGATTGGGCGCATCCGCAGCGGCTTGCTGAGAGGGAGGCGGAAGCGCTTGGCGTTGCGCGAACCGCAGCGTAATTTCCTGTCCAAGCAGCGCGGTCGGCGCTTTGCCGTCCTCAAGCAAACGTTTCGCCATGTCGCCCTGCACGATCACTTCCTGGACGTCCGGACCCGAAAAGAACTTTCCGGTCATGCCGTCGAGAGTTCCGCTCGACTGCGACGATTGCGCCATCCCGGAGACCAGAACGAGTTGGCTGTTTGGTTCGAGACGCGCTTCGGCCGTGAACCGTACTTCGGGATTTACCTCCAGCACATTGGGCAGCGCCGCGATTTCCTTGCGAGCAGCGTCATCGAGAGCGCGTGGCGGCTCCAGATTCGAGCCCTCGCGTGGGGTGCGCCGCCCTCCGCCTCCGCCCGGCTGGCCGAATGGAGTATTCTGCCGCGGCCGTACGGAAACAGTGTCGAACAGACCCGCGCGCGCGACCGAGCGGTTTACGAGTTGCTGAAGGCCAACGCCGAGAGAAAGCAGCGCCACGAGTGAAGCCACTCCAACCGCAATGCCCAGCGTTGTAAGCGAATTTCGAAGCACTGCTTCGCGCAGATTCCGCGCCGCCAGTTCAGTGAGGTCCCTTACTTTCATCGCAGGCGCTCCTCGCGAGAAATCGCGCCATCCGAAAGCGTCACAATGCGGTCCGCGAATCGCTCGGCCAGCGCGCGCTCGTGCGTTACCATGACGATAGTTCTTCCCGCGCCGGATGGCGGCCGGTGAATTGCCGCGATCAATCCCATGATTTCCTCGCCGGTCTTCGTGTCGAGGTTTCCGGTGGGCTCATCCGCCAGAAGGATCATCGGCCGGTTCACGAGCGCACGCGCAATCGCCGCGCGCTGCTGTTCGCCGCCGGAAAGCTCTGGAGGCCGATGCTTCACGCGCGCTCCCAGTCCAACGCGATCGAGCGCCTCGCGCACGCGCTCCGGGCGTTCGCCGCGCGGAACTTCCGCCAGACGCAACGGCAGTTCGACATTTTCCTCGAGTGTCATTCGCGGCAAAAGTTGGAAGGATTGAAAGACGATTCCAATCGTCTGATTGCGATGGCTCGCGAGTTCCTCGCTCGACATCCCCGCCAGATCGCGTCCCTGCGCAAGAATCGCGCCCGAAGATGGGCGGTCAAGCCCCGCGATCAGATTCAGTAACGTGGATTTGCCGGAGCCGCTCGCGCCTAAAAGCGCCAGAAACTCTCCGGTCTGAACTTCAAGCGAAATCTGATCCACTGCACGGATCAGGGCGTCGCCCATTTTGTAATGTCGCGACACGCGATCGGTGCGAATCGCAAAACCATTTGTGCTTATGACATTTTCAGGCACATTCATAGTACGAAGAGTACCACGCCAAGGTTTCATGAAGAATTTCGGCCAGCTTGAGAGTTTGGGTGCCACATCCTTGCGGTTTTTGCAAGGGTGGGGAATTTCGCTCCGCCCAATGTTCTCGATCAAACGGAATCTAAACCCCACTCTTTGAAAATCACACACGGTGCACCCACATTATCCCTTGGCTAGACTCCACCCCTTCGCGAATCTATACTCCATGCGTGAGTTCTCCTTCTTTGAATCCTGAACCTGATGAACTTTTTGGGCCGCTGCGCCGCTATTGGGGATACGACGCGTTTCGTCCTTTGCAGGAACGCATCGTGCGCAGTCTGCTGGGCGGGCGCGATACTTGCGTCGTCATGCCGACAGGTGGCGGGAAATCGCTGTGTTACCAGTTGCCCGCGGCGATGCTGCCGAAGCAGACCGTCATCGTTATTTCGCCTTTGATTGCCCTGATGCAGGATCAAGTGGCGCAACTCACCCAGATGGGAATTCCATCGGCGCTTTTGAACAGTTCTCTCGCGCCGCGTGAACAAGCGCAGGTCATTGAAAAAGCCCGCGCGGGCGAATTTCGCCTTTTGTATCTTTCGCCCGAACGACTCGCGCGTGAAGAAACGTTCGAGTGGATGCAAGGCGTTTCGATATCATTCTTCGCCATCGATGAAGCGCACTGCATATCGGAGTGGGGACATGAATTTCGTCCCGACTACCGCCAGTTGAGTCGCCTGCGCGCCCGATTTGGCGACCGGCCTATCGCGGCATTTACAGCGAGCGCCACGCAGCGCGTGCGGCACGATATCATCCATCAGCTTCAACTTCGCGATCCCCATAAATATATCGCCAGCTTCCACCGGCCCAATTTGCGATACGTTGTGAGGGAATGCGATGCTCGCTCGCAGCCGGATATGCTCGTCAGTGCGCTTCGCCATTATTCCGACGGAAATATTATTGTGTACGCGCCCACCATCGCCAAAGTTGAAGAGACCGCGGACTTTCTCCAGGGAATTGGAATTCCCGCCATCGCCTATCACGGCCAGATGGACGCCGCCGACCGCAGACGCAATCAGGAGCGTTGGATGTCGGATGAAGTGCGCGTGCTGGTCGGCACAATCGCGTTCGGCCTGGGCATCAATAAAGCCGCGGTGCGCGCAGTGATCCATCTCTCGCTGCCGAAATCAATTGAACAGTATTATCAGGAAGCCGGACGCGCGGGACGCGACGGCCTTCCCGCCGATTGCGTTCTTCTCTGGCAAAAACGCGATGCGGGCCTGCACGCGTACTTCATCGGACAAATCAACGATTCCCAGGAGAAAGAACGTGCCTGGCAGCGTTACAACGAAATTCGGCAGTTCGTCGAATCGAAATATTGCCGGCACCTGCAAATCTGCAGGCATTTTGGGGAAACTCCCAAATGGAAGACTTGCGAGGCCTGCGATGTCTGCGGATCGGAGCCTGCGTGGCTCTCCGCTCAGGAAATAACGGTAGCGCCGAAAAGATCCAAATCCAAACGCCGAAAAGTGCAGCAGCAACCGCTCGAGATCAAAAGAACATCGCGGCCAACGCCATTCGTGCAAAGGGAAAGCGCGCGTGTCACGCCGGACCGTGTTGCATCAAACCCGGATCGCGCTGCGTCAAACATTGACCCGGAACTGCGCGAATATCTTCGCGAATGGCGCCGGGAAACAGCAAAGCAGCAGAACACCGCCGCCTTCATCGTAATGCATGACACCACGCTCGATGAGATTTGCCGGATTCGTCCACACTCTGTTCGCGAACTTCTTCATATTTCCGGAATCGGCGAACGCAAAGCGGAATTGTACGGCCAATCGATCTTGGACGCCCTGCGCGAATTTGAAAAAGGCTCCCGAAGCAGCCCGGCGCCCGAAAAAAAAGTGAGCCCGGCCGCGGAGACGATGCGATTGCTTGCGGAAGGCCGCACTTTGGATGAGATTGCCGCAATTCGCGGCCGGCAGCGATCGACAATCGTAAGCCTGATCTCGGATTTGGTAGAACGCGGAGAAGTCGAATTTCAAGCGAACTGGGTAGATCACGACAAACAAAATAAAATCGAGGATGCCTGCGGGAAACTTGGTCTTAGCAAGCTCACGCCCATCAAGGAAGCTCTCCCTCCGGGATTCACCTATGAGGAAATTCGCCTCGTGGTGGCACTGTTGCGCCGGCAGGAAGAACACGACACCGCCTCGTGAATGCAATTTGATATCGCGATTTAATTCTATGCTCCGGGAAGTCCCGAAGGGACGACACAATGTAGCCCACCGCGGAAGCTGTGGGAACTAGTGGAAAAACACAAACCCCGTAAGGGGTGACACACGGTCACCGCAGTAAACTAGGATTGCGCTATCTTGAATGAGTTCAGGGTTGCGTGCCGCCCCTGCGGGGTTTTGTGCCATATGCGATTCGATTCTTTTCCCACCGCTTCCGCAAGTGGGCTACGATCTTCCGTCCCTGACGGGACTGGCGCAGACCATGATTTACAGACGTTTGGGCTTGGTGTATATCCGTTAAAGAGGTGATCGCCTGCCATGAAACTCATTCGCAATATTATTTTATTCGCGCTCTGCTCGCTTTGCGTTCCATTTTCTCGCGCCGATGAAGGAATGTGGCTGTTTAACAATCCTCCCTACAAGATTCTGCAGGATAAATACCACTTTCAGCCCACCGCCGCCTGGCTCGACCATCTGCAGAAAGCTTCGGTGCGATTCAACAGCGGTGGCTCAGGATCATTCGTCTCCGCTGATGGATTGGTGATGACTAACCATCACGTAGGAGCCGATTGTCTTCAGAAGATCAGCACCCAGGAAAAGGATTACATGAAGACGGGCTTCGAAGCCCGAAGCGGCGCCGAAGAGCCGAAATGCGTGGATCTGGAACTAAACGTTCTCATGAGCATCGAGGACGTTACGGCCCGCGTTACTGCCGCAGTCACACCCGGCATGAGTTCCGCTGACGCCGAGAAGACTCGCCGGGCCGTTATTAACGAAATCGAAAAGGAATCACGAGACAAGACCGGCCTTCGCAGCAATGTGATTACGCTTTACAACGGCGGCCAATATCACCTTTATCGTTACAAGCGTTACACCGACGTGCGCCTGGTATTCGCGCCGCAAAAAGCGATCGCGTTCTTCGGCGGCGATCCCGACAATTTTGAATATCCGCGTTATGACCTGGACATTTGTTTTTTTCGGGTTTACGAAAATAATCAGCCCGTGCACGTGGAACATTTTCTGAAGTGGAGTGAAGCGGGCGCCGCGGAAGGCGACCTGATTTTCGTTTCCGGAAATCCAGGCCGCACCGAGCGCCTGGACACCATGGCTCACCTGGAATATCAGCGCGACCTCGCGGTGCCCGGAACGCTCAACTTGCTGCGCCGGCGTGAGATACTGCTGAAAAATTATTCTGACCGCAGTACTGAAAATGCCCGCCGCGCGGAAGACGAATTATTCGGCATTCAAAACAGCCGTAAGGCGTACCTCGGTATGCTCGGCGGACTGCAGGATCCCGCAGTCATGGAAAAGAAGAGCTCCATGGAGAAATCCTTGCGCGATAAAGTCGGTGGCGATGCAAAGCTGCAGCAGGCGTACGGAGATGGCTGGGATCAAGTGGCTGCAACCTTAAAAACGCTGGTAAAAATCCGTGACGAGTACAACCTGATCAGTTACGGCCCCGCAAAACGCGCGCAAGCATTCAATAGCGAATTGTTTGACACTGCTATGACCCTGTTGCGGCTGGCGCAGGAGTCACCCAAGCCCAATAACGAACGTCTCCGCGAATTTTCAGAGGCCAATCTCGAGCCGCTCAAGCTGCAGTTATTTTCCGAAGCCCCCATCTACGACGATCTTGAAACCGTGAAGCTGGCCGATTCGCTGGGACTGATGATGGAAGTTATGGGAGCGGACAATGACCTCGTAAAAAAAGTTCTCGCCGGGAAATCGCCCCGCGATCGCGCCACGGAATTGGTTCACGGCACCAAGTTGAAGGACGTCGCGGTTCGCAAGCAATTGGCGGAGGGCGGCATGAAAGCGATCGATGCCTCTAACGACCCAATGATCGGGCTTGCGAAATTAATTGACCCGCCCGCGCGCCGCATTCGCCAGACATACGAACAGCAGGTGGATGAACCCCAGCGTCAGGCGTACGGGAAAATCGCCAACGCCCGGTTCGCCGTGTATGGCTCGAGCGTTTACCCTGATGCCACCTTCACGTTGCGCCTGGCTTTTGGTGAGGCCAAGGGTTACACGGAAGCGGGCCAGAAGATTCCCTGGGCCACGACGATGGGCGGCACATACGAACACGCCACAGCCCATGAGAACAAAGAACCGTTTGAACTTCCCGCCATTTGGAAAGAGCGCAAAGCGAAACTCAACCTCTCCACGCCCTTCAATTTTGTTAACACCGCTGACATCATCGGCGGCAATTCCGGAAGCCCGGTCGTAAACCGCGCTGGCGAATTGGTCGGAATTATTTTTGACGGAAACATTCAGTCCCTGGTGCTCGATTATATTTACACGGACCAGGAATCTCGCGCTGTCGCGGTACATTCGGCTGGAATTCTCGAAGCGTTACGTAAAGTATATTCCGCGGAACGCCTGGTGGGAGAACTCACGGGGAAGAAATAAGCGCTCTGCCAGCTATTTTATTTCGATCAGTTCCAGCGCCTCGTGACTCGGCCCCTCGATCATTACGGCGCGCGTATCGCCAAACTTGTATGGCTCTTCGAGAAATTTGACGCCTTCTCCGCGAAGTTTGGCGATCCAGGCGTCAAGGTTGCTGACACTAAGCGCAATGTGATCGGCCAAATGTCCCCGCGTGCTCACAAGCGGCTTGTCTCCTTGACGCAAATACCAATTCAGCGCCACATCATCGAAGAGAACCCCTCCCGAGGGCTGGCGGACGCTGCCTTCTCGTTCGAGCGCGGGCCAACTCCGTTCGCTCTGCTCGACTTTGCAATCAGCTTCGGTATGCGGCGTCCGTCCGGCAACGCTCGCCGCAGCGTTGAGATGCTTTTGATACCAGAGTTGCGCGCAAATCGGATCTTCCTGGAACATGTGCACGTGGTTAAAGCGCTCCACCGGCATGTCGCCCTGGTACTCCACGATGGCTCTGTCAGGCCCTTGCAGATACGCAAAACCCGCTCCTCCACGCGGCTTGACGCCTGCAACCTTGGCTTCCGCAATCTGCGCTTTGGTTAATCCCAGTATGCCACCCGTGCCTGGCCAGGTATCGCTGCTGATCAGCACGCTGCCGCCTTCGTCCGTCGTATAAAGTGGCAGGAGTTTTACTTCCTTCCGCTCCTTGTAAAGTGCCAGGTTCTTGCGCACATCAACGACATGCCAGCCGAAGTGCCAGATCGCAGTTTGCGGCTCGATTGGCGGCGGCGCAGTGACGCGGGTGAATAGAACGTATACTTTGCCCGCTTTCAGCGCCGGGAAACCCGCAACAGTCGCCTTCGTCGTGCTGGGGAACTGCTTCATGTAAAACTCAATCGCCGCGTCCGGGTTCATCGAATTGAGATGAAGATGATGGAATCCCGGCGCCGGAAGCGCGTCCGTCTGGCTTTTCGTTTGGGTTTTACTGACTGGCGCGAATATCATGCAGACAAGTGCCGCTAGCAGCGCGATTCTAGATTTCACAAAATTGCCCTCGTGATATGGAATCGGCATTTACACGTTCGATTCGTCCGTCGGCAAACAATATGTCAGCCGGGCTCCAGCGTCAATCCCGGATGGGATTCGCTCTTCTTCGACACTTAGCGACCTGGAGACTGTCGTACGGTCTCATATGTCACCAAACTTGACAGCGTCGCCGTTTATTTATAACCTCAGCACGGAACCCATTTATTAAGCCATGAATAAATTGCTAATCAGTATATTAGTCGCTGTCCTGAGTTTCACCATTATCGAAATTCCGGCTACAGGTGTGCCTGCGAACCCAGCCTCGATACCGCTCGGCTCAGTTTTGCAGGCGCAAAGTGTTCACTCGGGCGCGGACCTCACGTCCGTCGGCGCAACGATTTATGATAGTGATCGCCTGGAAACTCAGGAAGACGGAATTTTGCGCGTTCGCTTGGGCAAGTCGCAGATGGATTTACTGCCAAGCACTACCGCAGAGGTTCATCGCCTCTCGTACGGTTATGTAGCCAGATTGTTTCGTGGAACCCTGTTTGCTTCTTCGCCCTCAGGGCAGACTTTTCAATTGCTCGCGAATGGCGCGACCATTC
>JAOAPW010000288.1 GCA_025463105.1 Candidatus Acidiferrum typicum
GTTCGATGGCCAGCAGTGTCTGGTTAAAAATACCCAGAGGAATCGATAACAAGCAGACACGAACCAGCGAACCCAGGTAACGTCTATCCAGAGGCAGCAGGTACGGGATCAGCCAGTAGCCTAATACCACACACAAGCAATCGGCCGCGAATCCCACTGTAATCGCCGCACGAATCCAGTCGGCCTCGTTCAGCGGGTTGGCAGCGACTTCGCGAGCCACGGCCCAATTGCATCCCAGCAATCCAAGATTGCTCAGAATCATGGGCCATAACATGACGGTGGCAAGTTCCCCTCTTGCAGTTGGCCCCAGGAGGCGAGCCGTCAAGATTCCGGTGATCAACCCACAGATTTGAATAGCCAGACTGGTGGAAAAAGTGGCGATATTTGCTCTGGAGAAAATCATACGAAGGCCGTCACACGATAAATTTCTTACAAGTTTCCTGACTCACTTAGCGTGTTTCGCTCTTTCGAAGCAAAAGCTGACTAATCCGGCAAACTGGCGGCGCTGTAATAGTTGTAGGTGTAATAGGAATCGCCGTTCGAACGGAGATTGTTCACCACCACGCCCATGAGATTCGCGCCTGCAGCGCGCGCCTGCGATTCAGCATACTGGACCACCTGCCGGGGCGTGTCGCCGCCCTTGATCACCAGGATGGTGGCGTCCGCAACGCTTGCCAAAATCCGAGCGTCAGCTACATTCAGCAAGGGCGGAGAATCAAGGATGATGAAGTCGTATTCCTTCCTCGCTTCCTGCAGCAACGCGCGCATACGCTCGGACGACAGGAGTTCGGCAGGATTCACTGGACGAGGTCCGCAAAGCAGCACGTAGAGACCCCGAAACGCCGTGTGATAGGTCATGTCTTGCCACGTTCCCTCGCCCGCGAGATAGCTGCTTAGTTGTGAGCCCCTTTGGGGGAAGTATTTCTGCAAGGCTGAACGCCGCAAATCCGCATCAATCAACAACACTCGCCGGCCGAGTTGGGCCAAGGAGATGGCCAGGTTCGCAGCGATCGTGGTTTTTCCCTCTTTAGGCTGGGCGCTGGTCACCAGGATGGAGCTGGCGGAGCGGCCACCCCTGGACAGAAGCACAGACGTTCCGAGCCCACGAAAAGCCTCCGACAATTCAGCATTTTTACGAGGCGCCACATCGTTTCGCAAGGGACTTTGTCCCAACTTTTCAGTGGACGGATTTTGTGCGGCGTCGAGGCCCAGGGGCAAAATTCGTTCCTTGGAGGCATGTCCATGCAATAAATCAACCGAAGGAATAAACGCTAAAGCCGGCAGTCGCAAATAACGGCTCACGTCTTGCACATTTTCGATCGTCTGATCCAGGTGCTCTTGAATAAACGCACCACAAACACCGAGCCCCAATCCCAAAATGCCGGCCAAGCCGAGATTCAAGGGTATCTTCGGCGATACCGGCTTGTAGGGCGGCATCGCTGCGTCCACCACCCGGATATTGGTGGCCTTCAGACCGGCCGAGACACCCGCCTCCTTCAGCCTTTGCAACAGGCCGTCATACATCGTCTTATTGCTTTCCACTTCGCGGTTCAGTATTCCGTATTGCACCGATTTCTCGGCGATCACATTGGCCTGTTTTTGCTTGTCCGCGAAGGCCTGCCGGACAAGGCCTTCGCGCCTCACAGCCGCGAAGTAATCATTGCTGATTCTTTGCGCGGCACGCCGGCGTTCCCGCTCGAGTGCAGCCTGGATTTCAACGATCTGGCTCTGAATTTGCTGGACCTTGGGATAATCCCTCGTAAATGTGGTGTCCAGCTCGGCGCGTTCGCGCTGAAGTTCCGCCAAACGCACGCTGAGGTCCTGCAAGAGTTTGTTATCAAACACACCGGGAAGCGAAGCGTAATCGTTCGATAGCACCAGGCGATACAGAGATTCCTTTTCGTATCGCGCGGATTGCGTTTTGGTGAGTTCTTCCTGAAGCTCCCTGAGACTTTGATTCACCACATTTTCGGAATTACCCTTGTCCGTTTCCAGAAAGAGCAGGTCATTGTCGGCGGCATATTCATGGAGTTCATCCTGCGATTTTTCGAGTTTCGCTTTCAGATCCAGCATTTGTTGAGAGAGCCATTCGGAGGCTTTCTGCGTGGCATCCCACCGCGCTTCGAGGTTCTTTTTTATATAATTGGAAGCAATCGCGTTCACCACATTTGCCGCAAGATTTGGGTCCTGCGAATCAAAACTGATCTCTACCGCGCGGCTTCGCCGGAATGGCTTGACGTCCAGACGATGTTCAAAACCGGCCAGCACCGTTTCCCGCAGGGAACGGTCGCTCTCCGGTATGTTGGTCCCGGCCGTAAGGCTGTTCGCTGCCTGGATATTTTTGAGAATCGCAGGCCACGAACTCTTTTGGGGATGAAATTCCGCGATCTGGTCGAGTCCCAACTGAGCGATAACACGCTCTGCCAGATCATCGCTGCTGAGCACTTTGTATTCAGTCTCCAAATAGGAGTCGGAAACTTCGTCGATTTGAAACAGTTCTTGCGGGGTTACCAGGCTGGGATTTTCTTTTTCAATTTCAAGCAGCGCTTTCGCGCGATACACGGGTTTCTGTTTGAGCGTTTCAATCAGCACGCCTCCAAACAAAACAGTGAACACAATTAATACGGTCCACCGGCGTCTACGGACCACTTTCCAGTAAGCCAGCAGATCGGGAGCCTTCTCCAATTCGATGATGCTCGCCGGCGTACGAGCCACGCGGCGCCGTTCCAGCGGAATTTCGCCCGCCTTGAAGACTTCCATCTTATTGCCGTCGTTGGGATTTTCTTGAGCCATAGTTCACCACCTATAGATAGCCACGCCGGTCGCAGTGGAAAGCACAGCTTCCGCGCCTCGATAAAATGCGCTCTTTGCCGAGCTGTCGGGAATGAAAAGGATGTCATTCGGCTGAAGAAGAGTGTCGTAGGATTTGCTTGCCAGAACTTTTCCCAGATCGATTGGCATTTCGATGCGTTTGGAAGTGCCTTTATCTGTGTGGATGATCCGCGCCTGACTTTTCAGGGAAGTTCGAGTCAAGCCTTCGGCGAGCGCAAGCGCCTGCAGGACCGTAATGTTCTCATTGTTTCTCAATACAAAACCGCCCGGTTTCTTTACTCCGCCGACCACGTATACGATTCCGGCGCGCGGAACCTTCACGATGTCGCCGGGATGAACGGGAAGATTGAAGGCAGGATTAACCGAATCCATCAGGTTTTTGAGATTGATTTCCACTATTTCGCCAGGAACTTCCTCGGCTGATATCCGCGAGGGTGCTGTTGAGCCCGCTCCTGCATTTGCATCAGGAAAGATTGTTCCTCTCTTTTCCTTGCCATTGGACCGGGAGACACTCGTACCCCGCATTACGAGGACCGAATCACCAGCATCATCCGCGAGACCTTCCGCCATCGAGAGAAGTTCAAGGACGGTTTTTGTGCCGCGGATTTGGAAGACACCCGGTCTCTTCACCGCGCCCACCACCGAAACGGGATGGCTTTGCAACTCTCGAACAAAAACGCCGACGTGAGGATCCTTCATGTATGTGCGGCGCAACGATTCCTGCAAAATCAATTCGAGTTGCCGTGGAGTTAAACCTCCTGCTTTTACTGCTCCCAGCAACTGAAAGGAAATCTCTCCATTCGCCGAAACACGCAAGGTACGGTTGAGATCGGGAGCTTCAAAAACCGTAATTTCGAGCAAATCATCAGGTCCGATACGGGATTCGCTGTCTGAGAGTTCCGGCAATGTGTGCGAAGGCGCCTTGCTTGACTCCTCCGGGCGGTGACTGGACGGTTCCTTACTTTGGCCGCCGGTGGAGAACGCGCGTTTGTCTGCCGGAAGGCCTTGCGCGCGAATCGAACCTGCTGCCCAGAGCAATGCCATGGCCAGGAAAATCTGGGATCGGCGATTCGAATATGGGCAAAGAGCCAGGATGCTCACATCGTTTCTCCCAGAGCGCCCGACGCACGATCCAACGTTTCAAGGCAAGACGCGTCAACTTCGACGGCGGCGGATCTGCCCAATATTTCCAAGGAGACGACCAGCCGGGATATGTTCTTTTTTCGAACCAGAATGCCTTCGAGACCCTGCAACGTCCCCGACCGGATCCGCACCCGGTCTCCGCACACGAGGTAGGGATGAGGCTCCAAGCGCGTGGAGCTTTCCGCCATTTGGCGTAGGCCTTGGATCTGACTTTCGGGAATAGCAGCAGGGTGTCCCGCCCATCCCACGACGGTAAATACTCCAGGAGTGCTCAGGATTTGGTGCTGGCGATCCAGTCCGCCCCGAATGAACACGTAACAGGGAAATAACGGTAAACTGAGGTTCTTGCGGCGGTCTTGCCACCGGCGGGCGACGGCATAGAGTGGAAGAAACACTTCATGGCCTTTGCTGGAAAGCAACCGGGCGACCGGTTTCTCGTGTTGATGACGCGTGTACAGAGCATGCCACTGCGGTGCGTCGCCGAGCCCATGTGCTTTCGTGTCGTTCACTAAATGCATGCAGCTCCGCCCTGTGACTTACATAGAACCTTTAAAAAATCGGCTCGCCACGATAAAACCATTCAAACTCGCCGCGATCTGCGGAACTAGCCGACAACATGGGACCATTGCCCGCCAATTCCCAACAGATGTTCCGCCGGAAGAAAGGCCCGCGCGGAAATCATCAGTGGTCTCTTCTTTCCACTACTTTGGTTTTGCCGGAAAAATCGAATGCAGATTCATCCTGGTCCGTTGACATGCTCCAACGAGAGAAATCCTCGCTCACAACGGCGAAACCGTTTTCCCCTTCGCCTTTTGAACTGTGCTCCACTCGCAAAACGCGCGCCGCGCCGCTGACTCGTATGACGGGCTTCAGTCCAGTGAGAGAAGGGAGGACGACCTCCACCTGAATGGGAGCGTCAACTGGCGGACACGTGGCAGTCACGATAAAGGCGCCGAACACGCTAATGTCCCGAGTGATTCCTTCGCTCTGAAAGCGTTTATGTTCCGCGCTCTCCCAGGAAAAAAGGGCCGGAGCGTCCAGTCGATAGCGGAGTTCCCTTCTCAATTCCATCCTTGCACCTTGAGTCTGAGCGAAGCCGATTGATCTTGATAGCATCGAAGCAACCATCCTTTCAAATACCCGCTCACATTAACTGATCTATAAAGTCTGAGACAAGAAGCAAGGTGACCGCGGCGGGATGATACGTTTGTACTCACAAGTGAAATCGTGTGTTGTGTACCGGGCTCGTAGGGTAAAGTCACCTCCCTGTGAGGTAAGCGCTCTTGCACACCGCGAGACGCGTCTCGCACGGCCTCAGCCGGAACCCCTTTAAATAGTGTGGCTCACGCCCACCAGCTGTCAGTTCATTGGGCCTAGACACGATTCGTGACTTAACCCTTAATATATATTGCACTTCAAATACTGTTCGCGTACACTGACGGCCCATCGATTCTGCCGTGTGGCCCGATGGGTTATTTATCACTTAAGGTATAAACGGGCAGGTACACTATGAATCCTCTCTCAGAACTTCCCAGTGGAAGAGTAAGTGTCCTCATCGCCGACGCCGACCTGATGAGCGCGCACCTGCTTGCAGGAGAGCTCGCGCGCGGCAAGCAGGATATCAGTGTCGTTTGCGTTTCAAGTGACTCGGCCGAAGCAATCCGTGAATTGGAAAAGTATCAGCCCGATATTGCTCTGCTCAATACTCACCTGCAGGACGGAAAGATGACCGGCTACCGCGTCTTGAAAAGCCTACCGATGGCCTGTCCGAAAACTGCCGCGATCATGATGATCCCTGTTGCCGACCGTGAATTGGTAGTCGACGCTTTCCGGGGCGGTGCGAGAGGCATCATCTGCCGGGTGAACGCGCTCAAGTTGCTTTCCAAGTGCATTCGAACGGTGCATGGCGGACAGATTTGGGCAAATAACCAGGAGCTCCTCTACCTTCTCGACTTTCTCGCCCAGCTCAAGCCCCTGCGAGTTGTTAAATCCGGTGGCGGCATGCGCCTTCTGACGCCACGCGAAGCCGAGGTCGTGCACTTATTGGCGGAGGGCATGAGCACCCGCGAGATCAGCCATAAGGTTGGCGTCACTGAACACACGATTCGGAATTATTTGAGTAATATTTATGACAAGCTCGGCGTTTCCAGCCGGGTGGAACTCGCGCTTTACGCGATTACTCGCGAGGAGATGCCAACTTCTTGAAGAAATAA
>JAOAPW010000290.1 GCA_025463105.1 Candidatus Acidiferrum typicum
CATCATGGCCGACAGGCCCGTCGTGCAGCGCAAGTAACAAACGGCCCGTTGGGCGGCCATAGAAACCCGGTAGTGAAGTTATCTCCAGTTCGAAATCCTGCAAGCAAACCTGCACTTCAGGTGACATCGAGTATTCCCGAAACAGCGTCCGCGCTTGTGACATTGCGGGCTCGGTTAGCGCTTCTATGATGCGTATCATGGTGACTTTGATTGGCAATTGTGGACCGCACTGAACGCGAAGGCAACCTTCTCGAAATTGATGATCGTCGCCTCTGTGCCAATTTGGATGGCGATTCAGTTTGATTCTGAAGATAACGAACAGATGCCGCTAACAAGGGCGGTTTTGTAGGGGGCTCTCCGTCCGGTATTTTTCGGGACGGAGAGGGCACGCCCTTTTGAACTAAGTCACCACTCAAATTGCCTCGTTAACGCCGTGGCGGCAGCATGTTTGATAGAATGTTTTCTTTGACTCAGCCGCGCGAAGGGGACGCCACCGGGATGCTGCAAGCGATCGAGCAGAAAAGCGCAGAGGTCGAGCGCGTATTTGAAGGTTACCGGCGCTGGGGCTATCTCGCGGCGGACCTGGATCCACTGGGCTTCCTCGCGCCCGTCGAGCATCCTGAACTCATGCACGAGGGTCCAGCCGCAACTGCCGCGCGAAAATTTTATTGCGGCACGATCGGCGCGGAATTTTTCCATATTGATGATTCAGAGCGCCGCCGCTGGATTGCTTTGCGAATGGAATCGGACCCGGCCGAAACCGACCGCGCCTATATCCTCGAACGGCTGATTCGCGCGGACCTCTTCGAGCAAGTTTTGCAGGCGCGCTACCTGGGCAGCAAAAGATTTTCGCTCGAGGGCGTGACGGCGCTCATTCCGTTGCTGGACCGCGTGCTGGCTGGCGCCGCCGATGCGGGCGCCGAGCAGGTAGTAATCGGCATGAGTCATCGCGGCCGCTTGAACGTAATGGTGCACATCGCGGGACAACGCGCCGCGGACGTTTTTGCGGGTTTCGAGGATGTGGACCCGCGCAGCGTTCTTGGTAGCGGTGACGTCAAGTATCACGTTGGCGCCACGGGAGAGTACCGCACGCGGCAAGGTCAAAAACTGGACGTACATCTCGCCTCGAACCCCAGCCATCTGGAAGCGGTAGATCCCGTTGCTATCGGACGCGCGCGCGCCAAGCAGGCTCGCATCGGCAGCGGCAGCCGCGCAAAAATCCTGCCCATCGTGTTGCACGGCGACGCCGCGTTTGCGGGCCAGGGAATTTTGGCCGAGACACTTAATTTTGCGGAGATTGGGGCCTATTCGGTCGGCGGCACGATTCACGTCATCGTTAATAATTTGCTGGGTTTCACGACCGCGCCGCCCGATCTGCATTCCTCGCGTTTTGCTTCGTCACTGGCCAAGCGACAGGCAATTCCCATTTTTCACGTCAACGGGGAAGATCTCGACGCGGTTGTGCGTGTTGGACAAATGGCCATTGAATATCGCCAGGCATTCGGGAGCGACGTGGTTGTGGACATCATCGGTTACCGGCGCCACGGCCACAGCGAAGTGGACGATCCGACCATCACGCAGCCGCTGCTGTACGCAAAAATTAAGGATCATCCGCCGCTGTGGCAGATTTACGCGAAGCAAACAGGCGTGGACCCGGCTACCACGATCGCGGCTGTGCGAGGTGAACTCGAGGCCGCGCACAAAGCCGCGAGCGCCATGCAGAAAAAGCCTCGCCTCCGTAAGCTTCCGCCCTATTGGTCGCCCTACAAGCGCGGACGCTACGATAGCGCCTACGAAGTGGACACAGGGGTTACGGCTGAAACGCTCGGCGAAGTTACTGATAAATTGACGAGCTATCCGGCGGATTTTGCGATTCATCCGAAGGTAAAAAAACTCCTCGAACAGCGCGATGAAATGGGGCACGGCAAACGTCCGGTGGATTATGGCATGGCCGAAGCTCTCGCGTTCGGAACGCTCCTTCTGTCAGGGACGCCGATAAGATTCACGGGGCAGGACACCAGGCGCGGCAGGTTCATTCAGCGCCACGCGGCGCTTGTTGACACTCGCACGGAAGCGGAATATGTTGCGCTCGAAAATTTAGCGCCAGGGCAAGCGCGGTGCGAAATTTATAACTCAACGCTTTCCGAAGCCGGCGTGCTGGGTTTCGAATATGGCTATAGCAGGGATTATCCGGAAGCGCTGGTGCTCTGGGAGGCGCAATTCGGCGACTTCGCCAACGGCGCGCAGGTGATCATCGATCAATTCATCAGCGCGGGCGAGGATAAATGGGATCTGCCATCCGGCGTAGTGATGCTGCTGCCGCATGGTCACGAAGGCCAGGGACCGGAACATTCCAGCGCGCGCATCGAACGTTACCTGCAACTCTCCGCCGAGGACAATATTCAAGTCTGCCAGCCGTCGAATGCCGCGCAATATTTTCAGTTGCTGCGCAGGCAAGCCCTGCGCCGCTGGCGCAAACCCCTGATCGTATTCACGCCGAAAAGCATGCTGCGCCATCCTGATGCGTCTTCGCCCATCGAGGATTTTTCCCGGTCGCGATTTGAGTGGGTCGTTCCCGATCGCGAAATTACTTCCGCGAAACGCATCTTGATCTGCAGCGGAAAAATCGGGCATGAGCTGCGCGCGGAACGTAAACAGCGTGGCGATAGCGAAACCGCGATAATTTTTCTCGATCAACTTTATCCTTTTCCGAAGAACGAGCTGCGCGCGGAAATCGCGCGCCATCCGAATGCGCGCGAAATTGTCTGGGTGCAGGAAGAGCCCGCAAACATGGGCGCCCTCTCCTATGTGCTGCCCCGCATTCAGCATTACATTCAAGGCATTCCGGTGCGCTCGGTGAAACGTTCTGCGAGCGCCAGTCCGGCCACTGGCTCGGCCAAGGCTCACGAACTGGAGCAGAAAACATTGATCACTCTGGCGTTTACTACGGGGCCCAGCTGATCGGCACTTTTACCGGCGGCAATGCGGCCGGCTGTCGCGGCAGCAGACAAGTCCTTTGTTGTCATTCCGTTCACGGAGAACGCTCTCGGTGAACCGAACGAAGTGAGGAATCTCTCTGGTTGTGAACGCAAAGAGAATGAGGGATTCCTCGGCACGCGGCGTGCCTCGGAATGACGACGCATTAATTTCTTTTACAATATTTCAACCAAGCGTGTGCTTGAATGCAATGTTGGCC
>JAOAPW010000313.1 GCA_025463105.1 Candidatus Acidiferrum typicum
CCCGACATGGGAGCCATGCTGGGCATGGACATACTGGAGCCGATCTGCACATCGCCGACATCGGCGGGCTGGCCCTGGTCGTCCTTGAACTGCACGACAAACTCGTTCTGCCCTTGCATCAGTTCGCCGTTCTTGTTCAGCAGGACGACGGTGAGCTTTCCGGCAGACTTGCTAGCTGCTGGTTTCAGGTCGGAGAGATTGACTTTGTCTCCCCTGCAGCCAGCCACAGCAAAGATGAACGTCAACACGATCGCATTGAAAGTCTTCACAAAAGTTCTCCTTAGAGTGAGGTTGGAAACGCTTGTATGCCTGGTGCTGGTTGCAAAGCTGCAACCGCCGCCTGGTTGCGGCGCAGCTCGCGCTCGCGCAGCCATATGAAAATGAGGGGTGTGACGATCAGCACGTGTGCGAGGGAACTGAGCATGCCGCCAAGGACTGGCGTGGCTAGAGGTCGTATCACCTCCGATCCCACGCGATTGCTCCAGAAAATCGGTAACAATCCCGCCACGATGGTCGAGACGGTCATGAGCTTCGGCCGAAGGCGGAGCAGCGCCCCCTCCATGACGGCTTCGCGTAGGTCCGTGAAGGTCAGCGTCCCTCGTTCGTGCCGCTTTCGTTCCACGGCTTCCTCGAGATAGATGACCATCACCACCGTCGTTTGTACCGCGGTACCGAAGAGCGCAATGAATCCGACCCAGACGGCGACCGAGAAGTTATAGTGAAGCAGCCAGAGCAGATAGAGCCCTCCGGTGAGGGCAAACGGCACAGCAAGCAAAACGTGCGCGGCCTCCAGGAAGGAGCGGTACGTCAGATAAAGCAGGATGTAGATGATCCCGATGGCAATCGGGACGACAATCTGGAGCCTTTTCTTGGCACGAATTTCGCTCTCAAATTGCCCGCTCCAGTTGTAGTAATAGCCGGGAGGCATTTTCACTTTTGCGCGAATGGCTTTCTCTGCGTCGGCGATGACGCTGCCAGCGTCCCGGCCACGCGCATTCATCAGCACGGAAACTTCCAGCAGTCCATTTTCGCTGTTGATCTGCGCTGGCCCGGCTACCTGGCGAATATCGGCAACCTGTCCGAGGGGGATCTGTGCTCCCTTCGCTCCCGTGACGAGCACGTTCGCGAGATCTCCCGGGTCGCGCCGGAACTCCGGTGCGTAGCGAACTCGCACCGGGAAGCGCCGCCGCCCTTCGATGGTGGTGGTTAGATTGTTTTCGCCAATGGCCGTCTCGATGACACCCTGCACCTCGCCGACATCGATGCCGTAGCGCGCAGCCGCCTCCCGGTTCGGCTTGATGTCGAGATACAGCCCGCCCGTCACTTGCTCTGGATAGATATCGCTCGCGCCTTTCACAGTCCGCACAGCGTCAGCAACCTCACGGGCCTTCGCTTCAAGTTCCGTCAAATCAGAACCGAAGAGCTTGACGCCAATCTCCGACCGAATACCGGTCGTGAGCATATCGATGCGGTTGATGATCGGTTGTGTCCAAATATTTGCCACACCAGGCAAGGAAACGGCGCGGTCCATCGCGCTCTTGAGCTTCGGAAGGGTCATGCCCGGTCGCCACTGATCGCGCGGCTTAAGATGCACGATGGTCTCCGTCATGTTCAGCCCTGCCGGATCGGTCGAGGTCTCCGCACGCGCTATCTTTGCCGCGACATAGGCGACTTCGGGAAAACTTTCCAGCACTTTATCTTGCCGCTTCGCATATGCGGTGTTCTGCGCCAATGAGATGCTCGCATCCGCGATGGGCATGAACATGATGTCGCCCTCATTGAGCGGGGGCATGAACTCGCTGCCTATGCCGGAAGCCAGAACCACCGCGCCGACGAGAAAGACAACCGCGATGCCGAGTGTGATGGCACGATGATCCAGCGCCCAGGACAATGCCGGACGATAGACCCGCTGTAAAAAACGCATAACTGGGTTCTGGTCTTCCGAATGGAACTTACCGCGGAGCAGGAGCACGCAAAGAATGGGCACCAGCGTCAGGGCAATGGCCGTTGCGCTAACCATCGCAAAGGTCTTGGCAAAAGCGAGTGGGTGAAAGAGCTTTCCCTCCTGCCCTGTCAGCGCAAACACCGGCACAAAGGCGAGAATGATAATCGCCATCGAGAAGAATGTCGGACGTCCGACCAGTTTCGTGGCGCGCAAGACCGTCTCGAAGACGCGTCCTCGATTGCTGGTATCGACGCCTTCCAGATGTCTAAAGGCATTTTCGGTAACGACTATCCCCGCGTCGACTAGCACTCCAATAGCGATGGCAATCCCCGCAAGCGACATCACATTCGAGGTGACATGGGCGTAGTGCATCAGGAGGAAGGAGCAGAGCACGGCGAGTGGCAACGGCAGAGTGACTACGAGGATGCTGCGGAAGTGCATTAGAAAGATGACGTGCGCAAAGGTGACTAGGATGATTTCTTCGAGCAGTGCGTGACGAAGCGTATCGACCGTGGCCTCGATCAACTGCGAACGGTCGTAGAAAGGGACAATGTGCACGCCCGGAGGCAGTCCAGGCTCGATCTCCTTGATTTTTTGCTTCACCCGGTCAATGACTTCCTTTGTGTTCTCGCCTGTTCGCGCCACGATCACTCCGCCAACCGCTTCGGAGCTGTTCTTGACCAGGGCCGCGGTGCGGAATGCGTCACCGATTTTGACGGCGCCCAGATCCTTCACGAAGACGGGCGTGCCGTTATGCTCACCGACCACGATATTGCGAATATCATCGAGATTTTCGATCAAGCCGAGCCCACGCACGATAGACCAGGAGCCGTTCTCAGCGATGACATTGCCGCCCACATTCGAGTTGCTAGCCATCACCGCGCGCATCACCATGCTCAGAGGAACGCCGTAAGAGCGCAGCCGGTTCGGGTCGACATCAATCTGGTACTGCTGCACTGTGCCGCCGACGCTTGCCACCTCCGCGACGCCGGGGACTGAGTTCAACTGGTAGCGCACATACCAGTCCTGCAGCGAACGCAGGTCGCGCAGGCTGAGCCCGCCACCTTCCACGGTGTACCAGAACACGTGACCGACACCGGTCGCATCCGGGCCAAGCGTTGGCACGACGCCGGCCGGAAGTTGCTTGCTGACAAGGTTAAGGCGCTCCAGGACGCGGGTCCGGGCAAAATAAAGGTCAACATCGTCATTGAAGATGGCGAAGATCATCGAAAAGCCGAAGGCCGACGAAGAGCGTACAACCTTGACTCCGGGCAAGCCTTGTAGGTTGACAGTGAGTGGATAGGTGACTTGGTCCTCGACTTCTTGAGGGCTCCGCCCGGACCAATCGGTGAAAACAATCACTTGGTTGTCGCTCAAATCGGGAATGGCATCAATCGGAGCGCGGAGCATCGCCCACAGACCCCAGCCCGCAATTCCAATCCAAAGCATCACAACCAGAAACTTGTTTCGCAGCGAAAGCTCAATAATGCGGTCGATCATCGTTGCTTCTCCCAAGACTCACGCAAGAATCCGTGCGTGCCGTAGACCGGAAAACGGCGGTGTCAAATCTGTTGGGTAGAAATCCCACAGATCTCCTCCAATGAGGAGCACTTCAATCAGAGACACCAATGCGTAGTTCCGAACAGGAATGGAGAGAAGCGCTAGATTCGCAGCGGAGCGGAAGCGTCGAGCGTCGCAAGTGGAGGCGAGAGTGTTCGCGACAGCCAGGAAGCGAATTGGCGGGGCTGCTCGGCGAAAGACGGGATCGAAAGAAACTCTACTGCGCTGATTACCAAATAAGGAGCAGAGGGCGAAAAGGTTGAAGAAGGCCGGAAATCGTGAGGCGGTTGAACCGATGTTTTGCAGCAGGAGTGAGGCATCGGCATGCCTGACGCATCCTGTTGGCAATCCCCGCCCATGTCTTTGCAACACTGCTTCTCAGCAGCGGTGAGCTGTGCGTCCGGAATGGCGCACGCCATAATCGGCCCTCCCAACAGGAGGACAACGAGTAGCATTCGAAAATAAACGATGAACTTCATAGACTAGAACTGACTACAGCTGGCGAAAGCATGCACTTGTTCCACCTGCGTCTGATGCTGTCCGACCAGCCAAAGTTTCAGAGAAAACTCAGTTTGTTTCACGAGTACAAAAAAGGTTATTGGCTACGTGCGGTCCTTCCCAAGAAATCCAACCGCATTTTCCATCATTATTCCTTTTGCCAGGACCCTGTTTTAGTTAAGTGCCGCCAGTTCAGCGTGTTAGGGCTTACTAGAGCAGATTGGAAGCGTCAGTTCTACCACTGAACTACGCCCACTCGTTGTTTCCAATCGTACGCAGGAATCTATTGGCCGTACAGCATTTTCAATCCTTGACGCTCCTCCACTCTGTAACGGCAGTGCTTGCTCGCCACATCACTGCATACAAGCGCGTTTC
>JAOAPW010000121.1 GCA_025463105.1 Candidatus Acidiferrum typicum
GCCATCATCGGCAGCAGGCTTCGATTGACGCGGAGCCGCTGGATGGACATGCATTGCTGGAGATTGAAGACGAGAGCAGGACCCCGTTCGAGGAAACCGCTTCGCACGAAGTGCAACAGGCGGTCCAGCAGGCTCTGCGTGGCGTTCCGGAAGTTTTCCGCAGTGCCGTGATTCTGAGAGATCTCGAGGGCATGGCATACGAAGAGGTGGCTGAGGTGCTGGAAGTCTCGGTTGGCACAGTGAAATCACGCATCCTGCGGGGCCGCCGATTGTTGCGCGACATCCTGAAGCCGTTACTCGGAAATGAGCATCTTGCGCATCAACCTGTAGCTCATCAAACTGTAACGCACCCAACGCGCCCTGCGTCTAAGGCAGTGATGCATTCGCCACTCTTCTCACCAGTGAAAGAAAAAAAATGCAGCCAGCGTGATAGTGTCGAATGGACGTTTCCTGGCAAGCCGGGCGACGCTGAAGGAGGTGTCTGATGGAATGCGACAGAGTAAAGAGCCTTCTACCAGGCTACCTGGATGGCGCGCTGCATTTGGATGCCGGTGCCGAAACGCACTTGTCAATTGGACAGCATTTGGAAGGATGCGACGACTGCCGCGAAGATCTGGAAAGTTACCTGGCATTGTCATCGTTAATGTCGCGAGTGGAGCGTCCTGCTCCCCCTGCGGATTTGGCGCTGCGGATTCGCGTTAGCGCCGCGCAACGCCTCTCTGAGAACCCCTGGGTTCATTATGCAAGTCGAGCGCGTACTCGCGCGCAGTTGATCCTGGAAAATATTCTTGAACCGATGGCTCTGCCGGCAACAGGCGGTCTTACGGTTGCCTTGGTGGTGTTTGTGCTGGTCTGCCAATTGCTTGGGATGGGTGCGCCACTTCGCGCGGGAGCCAATGATTCCCCAACCAACCTTCTACAGCCTGCTCGCTTGGAGGCTTTGGCGCCCTTCGCCGTTACAGGGATGGAAGAATCGGGGCATTCCGGCCCGCACGGCCTGCTGGTAGCAACCACCGTAAATGCACAAGGCCAGGCTGTGACCTATGAGATTCTCGCCGGTCCGGATAATCCTACGATTCGCCGCCAGCTTGATCTGGTGTTGATGTTTTCGCGTTTCCGTCCGCAGATGAGTTTTGGCCGCTATACCTCGGGTGGCCGCGTGGTCCTGAGCTTTAGCGATATCTCGATCAAGGGATAGCTGAGCGAGTCCAGGCTTGGCGTTGCCGCTTATTACATCGTAGTACCCACGTACTATAGCTCCCCAACCAGCCACTATTTGAAAATGACTCCAATGGTCAGTGTTTCGTTTTGGGCGCAGGCCTCAGCACTTGCGGTGCGCCATGATGCTGTTGATTCGGGGGATCCTCGCCATTGGAAAATTTGACTAAACCGGGCTCGACTGCAGCCAGTTCTGAAAGCAAGCTCAACCAGAACCCGCGATCCAACCCTGTTTGTTTGGAAGTTGGCGTAACGATTCGAAGTTTGCCCGGGGAAAAAGAAGAACCCATCCCCGGTTCCGCCCAACCTACACGGGAAGAAGCCAGAACCGTCATCGTTTTCGATAATGGAGCTGTTCTGCGCGTGGCGACCAATCTCCCGCCCGGGCAAGCTGTTATCCTTTCGAATCCGCAAGGACGCGAGGTGGTTTGCCGCATAGCCAACACCCGGAATTCGCCGAACGTGAAAGGCTATATCGAAGTCGAATTCCTGGAACCGGCGACTGACTTCTGGGGCATTCACAAACCCGAGGCACAATCGCATGTGCCGAACCCACCTGCAGCGGTTGCTACCCAACCTAAGGTCGAAACGCAGGCACAAACTGTTTCCAGCCCGCGGCCTGAAGCGCCCGCCGAACCACACGCTCGAGTAGAGCCGGCGGCAGCCGAAGCGGTTGCCCCGATGGGCAAGGCGCCATCGTTTGAAGATTTAGCCGGAGTTGTGGAGGTATCGCCCCAAGCCGGCGCGCGCGTTAAAACACCGGAACGAACACCGCGCTTTTCGGCGCAGTTGGACGATTCAACGCCCCATACGATTGAAGACGGAAGATCTTATTCGCCGGCGGCTACGTCCGCACCCGCGACTGAACTAACGTCACTTTCTGCAACTTGGGAGGGTGCGCCGGCATCTGCTCGAAAACCGTCGACTTCCGACGACGTTCTTGGCAAATTCTCCCATACAACTTCTGAGCCCGGATCGAACGGATCTTCCGGGAAGACGCTATTGATTGTGGGCGGAGCGGCTGTAATCCTGATTGGGCTTGGCGGGGGAATGTTTTTCATGCGTCGTGGAAACTCCGTTACGACTGCCGTCGCTCCTGTAGCCGCGGTGAGTCAGCCGGCTGCGCAGGTTCCTGCCGTGCCGGTCAGTACTCCAACCCCTGAACCACCTGTAGGAATCGATCAGCCAATCGCGGAGCAAACACCGCAAGCTTCGCCATTAACTCCGGCGATCTCTTCGGCCGCGCCGACTCCTAAGGAAATCGCGGATACCTCGACCAGTTCTTTGCAGCAGGCTCCTCGCCGCACAACTGACACTGTAGCTGCAACGCAATCGAATCAGTCAGCTGTTAAGCCAGCCGACACTTCGACTCCGCGGCCGCAGGTTGCTCGCAAATTGAAAATGAGCACTCCTACTGTTGATAGCCGGTCGGGGAAGCTGGTGGATAGCTCGATTCCCAATATTGACGATGCAATGGCGTCCCGCACTCTTGGGATACCTGGCGGCGGATTGGCAGCAACCGTTTCTCATCCGAACGTACCGCCGCCACCGGGAGGCTTTCTCGGAGCCGGCTCTTCAGGAACGATAGCAATCGAGCCGAAACTGATTTCGTCCACGCGTCCCGTGTATCCTCAAGTGGCCAAGCAGAGCAGTGTCGAAGGCGACGTGATTGTTGCAGCCGATATCGATGCAACCGGAAAAGTGGTTGGGGCCAAAGCCACCGCCGGACCGATGTATCTTCGCCAGGCGGCGGTCGATGCCGTCAGGAATTGGAAATATGAACCCGCAAATCTCAACGGAAAGCCGACCTCCGCGCAGGTAAGCATTAAGATTCAGTTTCGCCTCAAGTAGGACTCGAGAATTCTCTCCCTCATCCCTAGCGTTCACTATTACAATGGTATTGGGACAACCCGGATATCCAACCCCGCCTTCAAATAACCGAGGGGGTTTCTTGACGGGGCTCCAAAGCCCCTGTAAATTCTAACGTTCACGCTTAGACGGGAAAATTGTTTGCGCCTATTCGCCAAAACGGGTTCGTTCATTCGGTTCGCCTTCATTGCTTTGGGCGTGTTTGCTGGCCCCCTTGCAATTGCTCAGGCGGCACAGCAACAGAAAAAAAAGGCTGATGCACCTCCTCCCATGCGGGAAGCACGGCGCGCTGTGTCCGTGGAGACGCGCCAGCAATTATTCGCCACGTTGTGCGCGCTGGATGCGGCAGGATTTGATTCCAGCGTCGATACGACAAATCAGAGTGCAGGGCGCGTGCAACTTCGTCAGCACATGCGCGCCCTTCAGGGCCCCGCCGTCGAGGCTTTGCGCAAATACTATCAGGAGCATGCCCTCGCCGATCCTGGAATCACCTTTTCCCGGTTCGTCTCTTTTGGATTAGCCGTGGGTCCTCCCCCAAAGTTTGCTTTTTTATTGCGCCGTGAAGATCTGCCTCCCGACGCCCTCGCCCTCGAAGGCTTCAATGAAGTTCTGGCAAATTTTTATCGCGAAGCTCAACTCGACCAGCTCTGGCAGCACTATCAACCGGATTATGAGAAGGGCGTGGAATTTTATACTGCGCCTCTTTCGGAAGTCGCATTCACGGTCACCAGTTATTTGCGCGAAATCCTTAAATCGAATTCTCCACGGACTTTTTCCTTGTACGTCGAGCCACTCGCCGGACGGAAAACAAATTTTCGCAATTACGGCGACCATTATGAACTTGTCGTCGGGCCGATTTCTGACCCGCCCATGGATGATATGCGGCACGCATTTCTTCATTTTCTCCTTGATCCGATAGCCATCCAGTACCGCACCCAGGCCGCCAGAGCTGCGCCTCTTTTGGAGTACGCAGCTCACGCGCCACGGCTCCCGGTTGAATTTCATGACGACTATTCCGCTTTTTTTGATGAATGCCTGGTGCGCGCCGTGGAATTGCGCCTTCGCCGACTGGCTCCCGCTGAACTGGCTTCCGCGATCGATCAGGCGGAAAGTTCCGGTTACGTCCTGGTTCGTCCCATCTATGCGGGTCTTTCCGGGTTTGAGAAATCGGAACCCGCGATGGGCTACTATTTACCGGAGTTGATCAAGGGGATAGACGTAGCCGGCGAATCGCGCCGGTTGCGCGGAGTGAAATTCGCGGAAGCAACGCCGGCTGGCGAAGCAGCCCCACCGGCGGACGGTGCTGCTGCCGCTGCACCCGTAATTTCTGCCGATCCGGTGGAGCAGGATCTGGCCGAAGGGCAACGCCAGATTTCGGCGCGCAACGGTCCTGCGGCCGCATCGTCATTTGAACGCGTCCTGGCAGCTCATCCGGA
>JAOAPW010000360.1 GCA_025463105.1 Candidatus Acidiferrum typicum
CGCCGAGCAGGATAAAAATGGTGAACTCGATCTCAGTTCCGTGGGAACACAGGCGAGTTCGACTGTTCCTGCGTCCTACTCGCTTTTCCCGCGAGCACGGGCCTGGTTTGCGCTCCGGTCATTAAACACACGGCTTGCACAGGCGGAACAGGAAGCCAGCACCAAGAATGCCACGTTTTCCAAAAACCACGACGAACTCGAGCATCAGCTGGAACAAACGCAGTCACAACAATCGAAAAAGCTGCCCTCCGGCAATGCCCCCGGACAAACTCTGGCCACCGCGCCAGCGTCTCCCTCGGATCAAACTGATGCGGAGATTTCTTCCTACCGTTCATTGACCGCGCTGCAGAAAGTAATCTCCCGTCTGGACAGCCGCATGCGCAACCAGCGTGACCTCGCCACGAACTATGCGCAGTGGCGTTTGATGGCCACGTCGCGCCAGCGCAGCCTTTTGCATGGCTTGTTCGTTACCTTCGGTTGGGTCCTCGTGATCGCTCTGGCCGTCCTGGTCCTGGACCAGATCATGGAGCGCATTTTCAATCGCCTTGAGCCGGACCGCAAGAATCTGCTCACGCTGCGAGCCGTTGCGCAAGTGACTACGCGTGGGACTGGCTTGATTGCCATTCTTCTTGTGATCTTCGGACCTCCTGCCCAAATGGCCACAGTCATCGCGCTGGCCGGCGCCGGCCTTACCGTCGCGCTCAAGGATTTTATCGTCGGATTTTTCGGATGGTTCGTCCTGATGGGGAAAAACGGGATCCGTCATGGCGACTGGGTGGAAATCAACGGCGTCAGCGGCGAAGTTGTCGAAATTGGTCTATTCCACACGGTTCTTCTCGAGACCGGCAACTGGAACGATTCAGGCCACCCCACGGGGCGTCGCGTGACTTTCGTCAACAGCTATGCGATCGAGGGACACTATTTCAATTTTTCGACTTCCGGCCAATGGCTTTGGGACGAATTGCAGCTTTCAATCCCTGCCGATGAGGACCCTTACCCGCTCGTGGACGAATTGCAAAAGATTGTTACGAAAGAAACCGAAGCCAACGTGGGCATCGCTGAAAAGGAATGGGCACGTGTGGCTGATGTCCGGGGGAATCAGGGTTTTTCAGCCGGGCCGGCAATCAGTATTCGCCCGACCGGCTCTGGTTTCGAAATCCATCTGCGTTATGTCACGCGCGCGAACCAACGCTACCAGCAAAGGTCCAAGCTCTACTCCGAGATCGTCGAAATGTTACGCCGCAGGAATATCCCGCAGTCAGCGCAACCTACACCCACCCCGACACCCGCCGCCAAAACCGCATAGTCGACCTTTGTCAAAATGAAATGCGGGAGTCACGCTCGGAGACGGTTTACGACATCGGACAAATCGGCTGATTCCTGAAAGAGCCGGATTGCCGCCATACCCGCAGCACCCACGTCAAAACATGAATGAGCGTTCTCAACAGTTATGCCGCCAATCGCGAGGACTGGAATGGTCACCGACCGGCAGACTTCGCGGAGCCGTTCGATTCCCTGCGGCGCGCCGAACGCCGCTTTTGAAGGCGTCGCGAAAACCGGCCCAAAAAAAATATAATCCGCGCCGGCGCCCTCGGCTTCTTGCGCCGCCTCGAGCGAATGGCACGACGCGCCGATCAGAAATCCCGCGCGTCCGGCGGAGCGCCGCCATTCCGCCACCGTTTCCACCGGCAAAGAACTTTCGCCAAGATGTACGCCCGCGGCGCCCGTGGCGAGCGCGACATCGAGGCGGTCGTTGACCAGAACCCTCGTGTGCGTCTTCCCTGAAGCGGCAACCGCGAGCCGTACCAGCTCAGTGAGCGCGCGTGTTTCGAGGAGTTTTTCACGAATCTGGACCCAGTTGATTCCCGCGGCGGTTGCGTTGCGGATTTTTTCCAGCAGTGCTCCTGCGGCAATGGTGCTGATGTTTGTCGAACTTGAATCGCCAGTGGAAGGGACGGAGCCGCGCTCAAGCGCAGGTTTGTCTGTCACGTAACAGAGGATGGATTTACGTTCGGGTGGCAACGGAGTTGGTGCGTCCTCGCAAAATGTTTCCGGCGAGCATGACGTCCAGCGCGCCCAAGCCTGTCACAGCCCCGCGCACCGAAGGATGCAACATAAAAGGAATCAGCCCTGGATACTTTTCCAGAAAGAAATTGTGATCCCAATATCCCAGCCAGGGAATCATGATGAGCACAACTCCCAAAAGGAACACATCCAGACTGATTAAAATACGAAGTAAAGATTTCATCCTGGCGTTGCCTAACGCGCCTTCTCGAGCTGGCTTATCCGCTCGGACACATCGCGGTAATCGATATTCATCGCATAAACCTGAGAGAAGCTTTTAACCGCCGCCGCCTTGTCACCGGCCAGCTCTTGTGCCACTCCCAGATCATACCGCAACGCAAGGATGGATTCCTGATCGAGTCCTGGAGTCTGAAGCGCTCGTTCGTACCAGATCGCGGCGATGGCCGGCTGACCTTTTTCCATAAAGGCCAGGCCAAGCAGGGTACAGCATTGCATCGCATAGCGAAATGCCGGCCCCTTATCTTCCGATTTGGCGACTTTCTGAAATTCGCTGATAGCTTCTTCCAGCAAACCCATTTCCCGATAGGCAATACCCAGGTTGTAGTGAGTCTCGAGATCCTCGTGCTCACCTTTTCCCGGTTCACCCATCTCCGAGCGAAATTCTTCGAATAGATCCCCTAGAGGTCCGCTGGCCCCACCACCGGAAGCGGCCACGGGTACGGTGGCTCCATTTACGGGCGTTCGTTGCTGCGGTGGCGCAGTTTCCCCAGCGGGAGGGCTTGCGGGGCGCGGAGGCGCTTGTTGAGGTTTACCTTTGGGAATTCCCAAAGATGAGGTCGCAGATTCCAATTCCATTGCGAGGTCGGCAAACAATGCGTCGGCGGTCTCGGTCTCTTCTTGTGAAGAGCCAGTGGGTGCCGGAGACTGCAACTCAAGATCGAAATCAGGCGCCTGGGCATGGACTTCTTTCACTGCTTCTTCGGGCGCAACTTCAGGAGCTGGGGCAGCCGTCTCGGAATGTGTCTCCGCCGCTTCATCAGACGGGGCCTCAGAACCAGCTTCGCTCGAGTCGCTCAACTGCTGGGACAATGCCGCCCACTCGTCAGACAAATCCACTTCATGCACGACGGATCTTACCGGGGCCCGGGGGACGCTCTGCTCGACAGGCTCTGGCTTGCCGGGAGCCTCTACGACAGGTTCATCAAGTTGCGCTTCAATCGTCGGCACGGCAAATTCCGGCGGCGCGGTTGCCGGTGACGGTGAAGAAGCGGATGGTGCCACGGGGGCTTGCTCCGTGGCGCGCTGGAATCGGCGCCTGAATTCCGCATACCTCTCGGCGGCGGCGCGATCTTTGCGTTCCAGCGCAATTTGTTCCAACGTCGTGGCAAGTTCCGACGTCCGGCTGTCATTGGCCGCTCCTACTGAAAAATCCAGCAGGCGTTCCAGGACCGGCGTGTGCCTTGGGGCGCGCTCTAATACGCTTTCGAGCAGATCAATCGCCTTCTGCGTAAGCCCGTAACTGGAAAATAAATCCACGTCGGTTAATGCCTGTGTGACGTATCGTTGTGTTTCTTCATCCAGATCGGACTCAACGGGCGCCGGCGGGATGACTTGAGGCCCCGGTTCCGGTGCCTCCAATTTCACGGGCCGCGAAATCTCCGACACGGGCTCAAGTCCAGCCTTCGCCCGCAAATTCGTATATTTACGGCGCGTCGTTTCGTCTTCCGGACTTCGAGCCACCAACTGTTCATATGTTTCGAGGGCTCTCGTGGTTTCCCCCGCCGCTTCCAGCGCATGAGCAAGTTGCGCCAGTGCATCGGGCAAGCGGAATGAATCACTGGCCCTTCCGTAGAGATCCACCAGCCATTCGAGCGGCTCAATCCGGCCGGGCTGCCCCTCGGCCAGGCGCGAAAATGTCTGCGCCAGTGCCTCGTGTTCTCCGGAATCGATCATCGTGTTTCGGATAAGCGCGAGCAAAACTTGCGCACGATCGTGATCACCCTTTTCGACCAGAATGCTGGCGACTTCATGTACCTGCAAATAGTTTTTGGGTTCCTTCTCAAATAAATTCTCCGCCAGTCCCGCGGCTTTTTCGGGCTGACCGCTTTCCATATATTGTTTCAGCAGCATTGCCGTAGTCTCGCCGCCTGCATTGCGATCCGCAAATGATTCCAGGAGAGTGCAGGCTTCGGCGCGCTTGCCTGCGCCAATCAACGCGCGCGCTTTCAGGCTGAGCGTCGGCTGGTGTTTGGCGTCCTCCCCCAGAACACGATCGGCGAGCCGGATCGCTTCCGCATGATCGCCATGATCCAGAAGTCGCTGCGCCGCATTGTGAAATGTTTCCAGCGCTTCCTTGGGCTGCCCCATCGCAAGCTGCAGTTCACCCAGTCTCGTATGGACGCGCTGATTGTCGGGTTCCGCTTCCAGCAACTTTCGCAACAACGCGGCAGCTTGCTGCTGCCGCCCGCCTTTCAAATGCACTTCCGCCAACTGCAGATAAAGCGGCCGTGCCTCGCTGAGAACGCCCTGTTGAACGTAAAGCTCCGCCAATCGTTCCAAAGGACGCGTTTCCTCCGGCGCGAGCTTTGCTACTTTCTTGTAAATGGCGATCGCTTTGGTCGTGAAACCGTCGTTGAGAAAAATCTTTGCGAGCCGTTCAAAATATTCCAGTGCCTGAAAGGTTTCGCCCTGGCGGACGAACAGATCGCCCAGGGTCATCAACGTCACCTGGTCCTTCGGCTCATTTTTCAAGATGTGCTGATATTCCGCGATGGCCTGCGGCATCTTCCCTTGTTGAAGATACTTCTGCGCCGCGTCAATGTGCTTGCTTTTGTTGTACGCCATCTTCAGATGCTCTTTCCACTGTCCTGGCCGGAGAGGACGAAATCGGACAGTGGCAAATTCGTAGCCGTTCTCGCGCCCACCCATTGAGCCGGCGCGTCACATTCCCATAAGCGAACTGCTGCCGCAAAGTCTGGCGAAAGGGTCAGGCTGCCATGCGCCAAATTTACGCTAACACGCGGCAAAAAACGGGTCAACGCGATGCATTTAAAAGCGTTCGAGGCAGTAATCATCGGGTTCAGGGGCGCCAGGTCCCTTCCTAACTACCACAATGCAATTTCACGATTTTTCCGCTTCAGGCGAGCGGCAAAGCTGTCTGGACCGCGCCAATAGACCAACAGGAGGCTTCCCGCACGGGGGCGAAGGAAAACCGATGATGTGGCGAGGGGCCGTGCGTTCGCAGAGCCGCCAGATGCTCCGGCGTGGCATAGCCTTTGTGCTGCCTCAGGCCGTATTGCGGGTAGACCAGGTCCCATTCGCGCATGATCCGGTCCCGCTCGACTTTCGCCAGAATCGAAGCGGCCGCGATGGAAACGGAGCGCGCGTCGCCATGAATCAGCGGTTTCTGTTCGATCAACGCGTCCAGCCGCATCGCATCGAGCAGCAAATAATCGGGAGTAATTTTCAGGAGAGTAAGGGCCTGAGACATTGCTTGCCGGCTGGCTTGATAAATATTCCACGCATCGATGCGGCGCGCGTCGATTTCCGCGACGCCCCAGGCGAGAGCATGTTCGCGGATGCGCAGCGCCAGCACTTCACGACGTTCGGGCAGCAATTTTTTGGAATCATCCAGACCGACGATGCGTCGTTTGGGATCCAGAATCACCGCCGCGGCCACGACTGGACCGAATAATGATCCACGTCCTGCTTCGTCAAGGCCGGCAATTCGTTGCCAGCCGCATTTGCGCGCTTCGCGCTCGAACCGGGTGCAGCATTGCCTCAGCATCGTCAGGGATTTTAGCATGGCCGGACGCCACAGAGTCCAGACGGATGTGTGTGAAATTTATCGTGCCGTGCAATGCGGCACTTCACACGCCACTTCGGCCAAATCCTGGCTCGTCTCTTTGTTGTAGCGCGCTTGTTGTAGCTCGCCTCTTCAGAGACGAGGGGTTGCTTGTCACATGCGAGCAAACCCCCGCGTCTGAAAACGCGGGCTACAAAAGCCACCGGCATTGGAATATTTTCAATTGTTAAAAACTAGGCAGGGTTTAGCCACGAAAAACAAGAGCCCGGAAGGAAATCTTCCGGGCTCTCAAATTTAAATTTACGAAGCGGAAACCTACGATTTCTCTTCCACGGGCGCTGTCGCTGGAATATCAACGCGCTCCACGCGCTTCAGGCGCGCTGATTTGCCCTTGAGCCCGCGCAGGTAATACAGCTTGGCGCGGCGCACGCGGCCCTGACGCAATACTTCGATTGAACTGATTGACGGCGAGTTAGCCGGGAACACACGCTCGACGCCGACTCCGAAACTTACACGGCGCACAGTGAAACTTGCTCCGGTTGACTTGCCGCGCTTCTTAATCACTACGCCTTCAAATGGCTGGATGCGTTCCTTTTCGCCCTCGGCCTCTTTCAGCCGCACGTGGATACGTACGGTATCGCCCGGCCGCAGAGCCGGCAAATCTTTCCGCACTTGTGCTTCCTGAAACTTTTCAATCACGCGATTCATGGCTAAGATTCCCGGCAGACCCACTCAGGTGGGGTCAGCACTGCAAACACAATCCCTGAGTATAGCGGAAACTCGGCACCCGCACCATAACAAACTCCCCGCGTGTGCCGATTCGGCGCAGGTCAGTACGCCAGGAATCCCGGAGGAACGTAACACCGTGGCCGATGCGGAAGCGCGTGGGCGCCTCAGCTAGGAGTGAGCAGAAACCCAGGGGTGACACTTGGAGATGAGCAACAATCGCCGCGCCAATAACAACTTCGTACTCGCCAAACGAAGCATTCTTTGTGCCGGGCGTATCTGAGGCTACAATGTCAACTTGTCTCGCAACACTGGGAGAAGAGAGAACATGAGCGGAGACGCCAGGCAAATAGCGGAAACACGTGCGATGAGGCTGACTCTATGCGCGCAGTAGTCACAGGAGGGGCCGGATTTCTCGGATCGCATCTGTGCGATTACTTGCTGGAACATGGCTGGGAGGTTTTAGCGATCGATAATCTGGTCACTGGAACCGAAGCCAATGTGCGGCATCTGGCTGCAAATCCGCACTTCCGGATCGTGCAGCACGACGTCTCGAAATTCATCGACGTGCCCGGCCCGGTCGATTACGTACTGCACTTTGCGTCGCCGGCCAGCCCCGTGGATTACCTTAAGCTCCCCATTCAGACACTTAAAGTCGGCGCACTGGGCACGCATAACTCGCTTGGACTGGCTCTGGCAAAAAAAGCAAAATATTTTCTGGCGTCCACTTCGGAGTGCTACGGCGATCCGCTGATGAGCCCGCAGCCGGAATCGTACTGGGGCAATGTAAATCCAATCGGGCCCCGTGGCGTGTATGACGAAGCGAAACGCTTCGCCGAAGCGATGACGATGGCGTACCATCGCGCGCACGGCGTGGACACGCATATCGTGCGAATCTTCAACACCTATGGGCCGCGCATGCGCCTCAATGACGGCCGCGCTCTGCCGAATTTCGTGTACCAGGCGCTGAGCGGCCAACCCATTACCGTCTATGGCACGGGCAGGCAGACGCGCAGTTTCTGTTACGTTTCCGATTTAATCGAAGGAATTTACCGGCTGATGCAATCAGACGAACACGATCCTACAAATATCGGTAATCCGCAGGAAATTACCATTCTCGAGTTTGCCAGGCGCATTCACACTTTGCTGGGCGCGACCAAGCCCATCGTTTTTGAACCTCTGCCGCAGGACGATCCCCGCCAGCGCTGCCCGGATATTTCAAAAGCGCGCCGCCTATTGGGTTGGGAGCCCAAAGTAAATCTTGAGGACGGGCTGCGG
>JAOAPW010000373.1 GCA_025463105.1 Candidatus Acidiferrum typicum
GATCATCGCATTCTCGACCTGGCCTCCCGAACTTATGACGGGACGAATGTTCCGACTGGTAGCAAGTTATATGCCTCCTCCGCCACCGGGCGTTTCTCCACCACCACAATGGGGAGATCAAAACATCATTCGGGAACGCCTTGGCGATGCCGTCAAGGACATCGCGTTCGAGCGGAACACGATGTATGCTCCGGCGCTTAGCCCGCAGCATTTTCGGCTTCTCACCGAGCGGACTGCGGGTCCGATGATCAAGTTGATTGAGAATCTCTCTGCTAATGACCCTGCCAGGCTCGCGGCTTTTCGCCGTGAATACGACACCCTGTCGGCTGAGTATTTCCATGATAACGTCATGCAACAGGATTACTTGATGACACGCGCGACGAAGAACTAGGAGCGATTGCCTACCGCGGGGGACGTTGGGGCAATGCATGCAACTTCTATTGAATGCATTCCGGGTGTACACTTTGCCTGTCCCCGCCCAGGAGGATTCATGCGCACTTTTCATTTTTCTCTCGCGGCGGTTTTGGCTTTGGCGATTGCACTTCCTTCGTTTGCGGCCGAGAAGCCACGCGCCGCGCAGACCAGTACATCCACTCAGACCAAAAAAGTTTGGACCAACGAAGATATGGATGAGCTTCGCGCGCGCGGACTGATCACCACGTTCAATCCCGCGCCCGAAATGATTGCGCAAGCGCCAACAGTGGCGCCCGAACGAGCAACATTCGCCATCAGGACGGAAGACCCGGCATGGTATGCCGACCAAGCTTCGATCCTTCAAGCGGAGCTCGACAGACGTGAAGCGGCTCTCCGCGAAGCACAGGCAAACCTCGCGCTGGCGGAGCAGCGAATCACGCAACCCGGCATCGACATTGACAAGGGCAATGTGGGCATCACACCTGCAGCGGGCATCGCTATCCTCGAAGCGCAGGTCCGCGAAGTGCAAAATCAGATCGATGAACTCAGCGATCTCGCCCGGCAAAATAATATTCCGCCAGGCGATCTGCGCGGCTGAGTTTTTAAGTAGCACAGACTTCAGTCTGTGAGATTTTGAACTGAGTTTTGTGACGAACAACGCACGCCAGATGAATTCTTGCGGTTTTGACTTTCGCAGAACCAAAACAAAAAGCACACAGACTGAAATCTGTGCTACTAAAATCTATTCGTCGGATCGCGATACGACGGATGTAATTTCAGAAAAATCTTAGCAAAGACCGCTCGGTTTCGGAGCGGTGCCCGTTTCCTGCGACGGCGAGGTCTGAGGGCTAGGCAAGGTAAATGGCTTCGTGCCTGCCAAGGTTGCTGTACATGCATCGATGACCTGCTGAATCGCCGGGAGCGTGGATGGCAGGTTCGGAATCGATTGATTGGGCGATTTAAAATTAAATGTGCTGGTCATATCGCCCACCGCTGCTCGGCGCCACGCACTCAGATTCGGCACTTCAGCGCCAAAGCGCGTCTCCAAAAATCGCAAGACCGACGTGTGATCGAAGAGATCCGAGGATACAAAACCGCCACGGCTGAATGGCGAAATGATCAGCATCGGCACACGAAAACCGAGGCCTATGGGACCGCTGATTCCGCCGGCCACCGTCGGATCCAGTACGGCAGGCACCGTGATGTATTCACCCGGAGTGCCGGCGGGCGCGGTGACTGGAGGAACATGATCAAAAAAACCGCCATTTTCATCCCACGTGAGAAAGAGCGCGGTCTTCGCCCACTGCGCTGGATTGGCCATCAAGGCGGTGAGTATCCCGGATAATGTGGCTTCTCCAAAAATGGCGGGAGCCGGCGGATGATCCGAATCAATCAGTGATGTCAACAGCCAGGAAACCTGCGGCAAGTTTCCGGACACCGCATCCGTTAGAAAATCGAGGGGAAACTGTGGCAGGAAAGCTTTTTGATAGAGCGGCGACGCGGGTTTCTGATAGTTTTGAAAGTATGACAGTACATTGTCCGAGAAGACGCTATTAAGAAAATTCGAGTCGGGCGACGTATAAACCTTCCAGGTAATGCCGCGCGCCTCAAGCTGTTCCGGCATCGTGGTATATGTCAATTTCCCAAAGAATGAGGAACGATTGAGGCCCAGAGTTCCAATTAAAGGTCCGCCGTTTTTTCCGTCCGGATCAATCGAAGCGGCCATCGTGTAAAGGCGATTCGGATCGGAAGCACCTATCACCGAGCAGAAATAATTATCACAAATTGTAAATGCATCGGCGACGGCGTAGTAATAAGGAAGGTCGGCGCGCGTGTAGTAACTCATGGTCAACACGGCGTCATTGGCGTCGATTGGCAGGCGAGAGCTCACGAATCCGTCCATCGCCCCATTGTGCCAG
Organism: Candidatus Acidiferrum typicum; assembly: GCA_025463105.1. Classification (GTDB taxonomy): domain Bacteria; phylum Acidobacteriota; class Terriglobia; order Acidiferrales; family UBA7541; genus Palsa-360. Next base: position 2,334 of record JAOAPW010000373.1, read on the forward strand.
CTCTGATGTTGTGGTACCCAGTCATGAGTGATGTCATGCGTGCACGGCGCGTTCGTCGTGAGCGTATTCAGATGGAAGGGCAACAATTTTCCGATCGGCGGGTCCGCCGTATTTGCGGGATCCGGCTGCTGGAACGCGGCGCTTTGGTCCGCGAATCCGCGCACTCCGCGATAGCTTCCAAAATAGTGATCGAACGACCGATTTTCCTGGATGAGAATGACTACGTGTTCGATATCCGTCAATTTGCTACAGGCGCCGGAACCCGGAGGAACAACGGAGCCCAAAGAGAAGCCACCGCACCCATGTAAGAGCTGACCGCCCAATCCGGCAGCGGCTGTGCCACCAGCAATTTTCAGCAGTTCTCTGCGTGTAAGATTTTTGAAAGGCATGCGCAACTTTCTGAGGGTCCCCCGGGCAGGAAAAGAGAGTATACCGTGAAAGTATGCGCACTTCTGTGCTTTTCAGCACACATCGTCTGAATTTGTTTGTAGGACAGATACTCTTATCTGTCCGGTACAATACGCCTGCCACAATGCAGGATGGCTTCTAGTTGAATCGCACCTTCACGTCGGGACGCTTGTCCAGAGTTACAGTGTCGACGAAGCGAACCTGCCGCTCCTCCAGTGTGACGATCAGCGATTGCGTGCGGATGCCTTCGCCGAA
>JAOAPW010000376.1 GCA_025463105.1 Candidatus Acidiferrum typicum
AAAAGTTCATTCACAACGCTTTCGTTGGTGCGAAACCGGATGGAATCGCCGAAAAATCCAGTCACAGTGCAGAACTCGCACCCGTAGGGGCACCCGCGCCCTGATTCAACTGGAATAACGCGAAATGTTCCCCATCCAGTCCCTACTTTCTTGAGCCACCGATAAGCGGGTTTCGGAACAAGATTGAATTGATCGAGATTTATCGTGTTCCAGGGAATGGTTGGATAAGGCTGCAACGTTGGTTTTTTTTCCTGACCGAAATCATCCGCTGGGGCGTATACATCCTTGAGCGTTCCGCGCACCGCGTCTTCCACGATCTTGGGCCAGGTCTGGTCGGCTTCTCCCAAGGCCACAGCGTCGGCGTGGCGTGTTCCGCCGTCTCGGCCAAGCGCTTCGTCGGGCATCTCGGTAACATGTGGCCCGCCCATAACGACCGGCACACCGGCCGCACGGACGGCATCGGCCATCCGGTAGGCCTTCGCGATCATTCGTGTCATCGCACCGATGCCAACAAGGCCGATATTTTGCTCCCGCACGTACCGCGCAATGCCGGCTTCATCCATCGGTTGCGCGTTCCCGTCGATCAGCACTACTTCGTGACCTGACGGTGTCAGCGACTGGAGCAGAAACATCCATAAATGTGGCATGAAGTTGCGTGTGACACCGTTGTCAGGGTTGTAGAGTAAGATTCTCAAGAGCTTTTCCTTGTTCCGCTCGTCGACGTATCGTCTGTTGCGGCAGGCGATTTAGTTCGATTATGAAAGGGCTCCGCACTTCGGTCGGGCGGCGCCTTCAGCGTAAGAGTAGAGCGCGTACAGGTGATGCTATTTCCGTTGCAACAAAGGCCGCCCTCCATAGAGGCGTGACGGAGAGGTCTATGGCTGAACTAAATAGAAGTGTACACCTGGAGAGGCATGAGTTGTGACAGAAACAAATTGGACGGGTCTCTTCGGGTCATGGAGCCTGGCGCCTGGCGCCTACCGCCGATTTAACCTTATCGAGTCCTGGCACACGATTCGGTTTCTCGGTGTCGGATAAAACACAAATGGTAAGCGGTTCAGATTCCAAGGGTTTCTGTTGCCCGGGCAGGGGGATAGTAGTCGATAAATCGTTAACGCGCCAGCAACACTTTATCCCCTTGGGCTCAAAAGGTCGCATAACTGTCCTCGCCCGTGATAATCTATTGTGGAACTTTTGAGGCTGCCAAATGAGCTACCAGACCGCATCTGGAAGTGAAGGGAAGAGTTTGATCCGAGTGCGTCCCCGGGGATTCTGTGCCGGAGTGGTACGCGCGGTGGACATCGTGGAATTGGCCCTGCAGGCCTATGGCCCGCCGGTCTATGTCCATCATGAGATTGTCCACAACCGTTACGTCGTGGACCAACTTCGCCAGAGTGGCGCGATATTCGTTGAGACGGTGGAGGAAGTGCCGCTCGGGGCTGTCCTGGTCTTCAGCGCGCATGGAGTGCCTCCTACAACGCGTGAAGAGGCTCGGTTGCGCGAATTGCGCGTGATTGACGCAACGTGTCCCCTGGTGACGAAGGTTCACCTGGAGGCGCTAAAGTTCGCGCGCGAAGAGCGCACGATTGTTTTGATCGGGCATCGGGATCACCAGGAGATCGTAGGGACTTCCGGCGAGGCCCCCGAGCAAACAGTTGTAGTGGACAGCGTCGAAGCCGTGGATGCGCTTGAAGTCAAAGACCCCCAGCGCCTGTCATTCCTGACGCAGACGACGCTGAGTCTCTATGACACGCAAGAAATTGTGGCGCGCTTGCGGGAACGATTTCCGACCATAGCGGGTCCCGCGTCGGATGATATTTGCTACGCTACGCAGAATCGCCAGGAAGCCGTCGAGCAATTGGCGCGCGAAGTCGATTTGATTCTCGTCGTGGGCTCACCTAACAGCTCGAATTCCAATCGATTGGTCGAAGTTGCCAAGCGTTCGGGAGTGCCGGCGCAATTAATTGACGATGCCAAGGATATTGATTCGAAGTGGCTGGAAGGCATACGTCGCGTGGGCCTGACGGCCGGCGCATCGGCGCCGGAAATCCTGGTCGAGCACGTGAGCGAACATCTTGCTTCGCTCGGCTTCACGAACCAGCGCGATTTGGATCTGATCCGTGAGGATGTGCGATTCACGCTTCCACCGGAGCTGACCACGATCGCACCGGCCTCTAAGTAAGGATTGTCGGGACCACGTCTTTGAAGTTGCGGCAGAGCAGTTCGGCAAGTAGTGCATCGTCCAGGGGTGGACGGATTCCTTTTCCAGGAGAACAATTTTGGCGGTCAAGATCGTCCGTCAGCCGAAGAAAATTGTCCTGCTGGGTTCTGCTACCAGTGCAGCGGCGCTGCGTGCCGGCCATGAGCGCGCGCCTGCAGCATTGCGCGCCGCGGGACTCGTCGACCGCCTGATAGCTGCCGGATTTGAAGTTGCCGACCACGGCGATACCGCTACGCAACTTTTCCAAGCTGATGATGAACATCCGCGCGCGAGGAATGTCCCCGCAATTCTTAAGTCCCTCAACGACCTGCGACCTCGCGTCGAAGTAGCTGTTAAATCCGGCGCGCTGCCGCTGGTTATTTCCGGCGATTGCATCTCGGTGCTGGCGGTCGTAGCCGGCACGCGGCGCTACTATCGCAACGTCAGCCTGATGTACATGGACCGCGACGCCGACCTGAACCTGCCGGCAACGACGCCTTCCGGTTGCATCGATGGCATGGTGATCTCGCACGTCATCGGACGCGGCGCGCCGGAACTGGTTCGCTTCTGGGGCGAGCCGCCGCTCGTGCGCGAACCCGACATCGCTTTATTTGGATTTGAGCGTCTGGACCAGTCTGAAGAGCAATATCTTGTATCGTCTCCGCTGCGCCGCCACCCGGCTCTGGAAGTCTCAAAATTGGGACCGGCCGCTGCGGCGCGCCTGGCGCTGGAACGTGTGCACGCTGCAAAAAACGAGTTTGTACTTCATTTCGATGTTGACATTATTTCGAGCGCTGAGTTTCCTGCAACTAATTTCGCCGGTGAAGGCGGACTCAATCTGAACCAGGTGCGCGATGCGCTGCGCGTGTTTGTTTCTCAAGCGAATCTGGCCGCCATCGTAGTCGCCGGATACAACCCCGAACTCGATCCCGATTCCGGGATGGCTCGGCGCCTGGTTGATTTGCTGGTCGAAGTACTCGCTGCGCGGCTCGAAATCGGGTCAGGCGAGGCTTCTGCCAATGCCGCGTCGGCTACAGCTGTTTCTCGTTCAATGTCTCCTATTGCGCCACCAAGCCACGAACCAGAGCCGTCCGCGGACTCTGCGCCTGATATGCAGGAACCTCCCAAGCCAGATTCAATTTCGTCCTGAGCAGCGCAGGTTCTATTTTTCTGGTGCGGGCTCTCGAATCCCCAACGCTCAACAGAAACCGCCACAGGCTGCCAGGTTGTTGACCGCCGGGTCGAAGTCACATACGATGCGTTGTTAAGAACCCACTTGGAGAATGTATCGCGCCTGACAACCTGATTTTGTCAGGGCGATACTCGCGGGACCTGCAGGAGGAAAGATGGGCTCGTTGAATCGTTGGTGGATTGCCGTCGCAGGTGTTTGCTTGCAAATGGCTTTGGGCGCAGCCTACGCATGGAGCGTCTTTCGTATTCCTCTGACCAAGGAATTCGGCTGGACTATTTCCGAAGTCACACTAACGTTTTTAATTAGCTGGTTTTTTTTGGGGGTCAATTCGTTTCTGGGTGGACTGTGGATGAAACGCGTTGGCCCGAGAGTTGTCGCCACAGTCGCGGGTCTGCTGTGGGGTGGAGGAGTTTTTCTTGCCAGTTTTTCCGCTCACAAACTGTGGTGGCTCTATCTTACCTATGGAGTGATCGGCGGAACCGGACTTGGTATGGGCTATATCGTTCCAATTACGGTCCTGGTGAAGTGGTTCCCCGATCGCCGCGGACTGATCACGGGTGTCGCGGTGGCTGGGTTCGGCGCGGGTTCATTGTTCTCAGCGCCCGCCGCCGGATGGCTGATGCGACATGTGGGATTGCTGCCGACTTTTGCATATCTCGGAATCGCGTACGGACTCATCGCTGTCGCCGCGGGTTCGTTCATGCAAAATCCGCCGGAAGGTTGGACGCCGGAAGGATGGACTCCCTCCGCAAAACATATTTCGCAGCGATGTGAGCGCGATTTTACTCTTGGCGAAGCATTAAGCACCTGGCAGTGGTGGGCGATTTGTTTGCTGATGTCGGTGAATACCATGGCGGGGCTATCGATCGTTTCCCAGGCGGCGCCCATATTTCAGGAGATCGGGAAAGCAAGCGCGGCGACTGCTGCCGGCCTGGTCGGCATTATCAGTGTTGGCAATGGCGTTGGCCGTATTTTTTGGGCCTGGGTATCCGATTTGACGACGCGCAAGACCGCATTTTTCGCGATGTACCTGGTCGAAGCGATTCTCTTCTGGAGATACCACAGTATTTCTTCCCTAACAGTATTGGGAATTGTAACGTTTATCATCGTGATGTGTTACGGGGGAGCTTACGGAATTACTCCGGCGTTCGCGGCCGATTATTTTGGTCCCCGGGACGTGGGGTCCATTTTTGGTTTGATGATGTTGCCATGGGCCTTCGCCGCCGCGTTTGGACCCTACTTGTTCGCTTATCTGCGGCAGATCAATGGAAACTACATCCAGGCCCTGTATTTAATTGCAGGATTGATGACTGTGGCGCTCATACTTCCCATTCTTGTTACTCCACCAAAAAGTCGAAGCAGCGAGGAGGAACGGGAAATCGCAGGTCAATTCAAGGTGGAAGTGGTGCCGGGAGATTCTGCCGAGAGGTAATTGACAAGATTCAATTCAAAGCCACATGGGGTACCATTTCGTCGCCTAGGGCACCGGCTGACAAGGTTGCGATGGACGCGGGCCCCGATGCATACCTATAATGCACGCTTAGCATCTATGTTAAGTGAGTCGGGGATATAGGTCCGAATGTTCTTATTCATATCTTGAATCTGACCAAATACTGACGGATCACGATTTGATCTGTCATCGAGGAGTCAAGAATCATGGGAACGATTCCCACGAAGAAACCTGCATTGATACCCGAACAGCGGCCTACCGCTGCATTGCAACTGTATCTTGAAACCATTCTCTATAAAACGCGCGAGCGTCTTGAATTGATCAACATCACGCGAGATTTGAATGAAGTGGTGCGCAAGCACGGCTTAAAAGCCGGATTCATCATCGTGCAGTCGTTGCACACGACAACCGCTGTATTTATCAACGAATTTCAGCAGGCGCTGGTGGATGATATGAAGTCGTTTCTGGAAAGATTGGTGGGACGGCTGGATTATTGGAGACACAACGATCCGCGACTGTCCGAGTGCGATCGCCAGAACGCGGCTTCTCACCTTCGAGCCATGGTCTTGGGACATACGCTTTCACTCCCAGTACGCAATGGCGAATTAATGCTGGGGAACTGGCAGTCCGTCATTTTGGCTGAATTGGACGGGCCACGAGAACGCTCCGTGCAGATCCAGGTTCTGGGAGTCTCCGAGGAACGTTCCGAAGAAGAGCGATAGACGTAATACACGCGCGCAACGAACCGTACTGGTGGACCAAATCTCAAAAGTCCCAGTCTGTGCGTGTCCTGAATCCCATTAGAAATGCCGACTAAAATTCCTCTTCGTCTTCAGACAATTTCTTTCGCGTGACCTTTAATGCCACGCGAATGCCTCGCGATCGCAAATCTTTCAGGATGGCCTGTCGATTTTCCAGCGGGATTGCTCCTGGTGGAAAAACTCCCGCCGAGTCGCGCGGAAAATATTTGACGAACAGTGCGGCCATTTGTGCCGTGGCGTAGGAGACGGGCGAAAGCGCTAGTCCGCGTTGTCGAATCTGGTAGAGCGACGGAAAAATGGCGTCGCAGCGAATCTCGATGGGGAGCTCCTTCTTCACGCCGCGCACCACGACGGCTGCCGCGAATCTCGCGTTTTGCAGAACGCCTTTGCGGATCAATCGCGCGACTTGTCTTGGTGACGGCGTTTTTGGGAAGCGCGAGGCGACCAGTCCGCGCGAACGCGTGAGTTTCCCTTGCCGGTACCAGCGCCGCAGACGGTCGATTTCGTTCCCGCCGATTTTTACGTCCATTTCTTTCAGCGGAAGAAAATACGGAACGGTGCCGACCTCGTCCTGCGCCGCCAGCACAACATTGGCTTCACCGATCGGCTGCGGAAATCGGAATTTTTCGCGTTCACCGAAACGTTTGCCGTACCGGAACCGGCCGTTGCGCACGATGCGGGGCCACGATATGGCCTCATCGAAGGAAACTTCCGCCGACCACTGCGAGACCGGATCATCGCTTTCAGTGCTTTCGTATAGGCGTATGTAAACAGCTTCAACGGAATCCATCAGGGCTGCGGCGCGGGCCAACAGTAGATTCGTC